>JAPSGM010000094.1 GCA_031177555.1 Chloroflexota bacterium | reverse complement strand
GCGGCACGCTCTTCGGCGTCGTCGGTGCTTACGCCGCGCTCCTTGTACGACTCCTTGATGTGCTCGTACTGGCGCTCTCGCTTGTCGCTCCAGCCTTCCGGCATCGGTGTGTGTCCTCCTTGCCTCGGAACGATGCCGTGGCGATTGCAGCACGCGTGCCAGCACGGCGCGCTGGATGGGCGCCGCGATGGCGCGGCGCTTGCAACGCTGGGGAGTGGCACGAATTGCACGAGAACCACCTGGGAGGACCAATGAGCACCATCGAGAAATCGGTTGACGTCAACGTCCCGATCCAGACCGCCTACAACCAGTGGACCCAGTTCGAGGAGTTCCCGCGCTTCATGGAGGGCGTCAAGTCGGTCACCCAGACCGATGACACCCACCTGCGCTGGATCGCGGAGATCGCCGGCAAGAGCAAGGAGTGGGACGCCGAAATCAGCGAGCAGCATCCAGATGAGCGCGTGGCGTGGACCAGCACCAGCGGCGCGCGCAACGCCGGCGTGGTGACGTTCCACCGCCTGGATGACAACACCACCCGCGTCACGCTGCAGATGGACGTCGAGCCCGACGGCGTGGTCGAAAGCGTCGGCGACTGGGCCGGCGTGCTCGACCGCCGCGTCGCCGGCGACATGGAGCGCTTCAAGGAGTACATCGAGAGCCGCGGGTTGGAGACCGGCGCCTGGCGCGGCGAGGTCGAGAGCCCCTCGGCCCGCTAGGGCGACGGCCATGGATGATCGCGATCCCCGCTTCCCGGCGACGCCCTCCGGCGAGGAGGGGGATGCGGGGGCGATGACCGGCGCCACGGGCAGCCTCACGCCCGACGACGCCGACGAGGAGTTCGTCCCGGCCGAGACGCGCGAGATGTCCGACGCTGCGGCGGCGCGCGACATCACCGCGGCGGCGCACCGCCGTCGATTGGCGCGCAACGCAGAGGGACCGGACGACCCGGGTCACCTCCGCGCGCTGGGCGAGCGCACCGCCCCGAACGACCGGGACGGCGGCTACGGGTCGGAGCACGGGCTGGCGGGCGACGACCCGGCGTACCGGGAGGAGGTGCACCTGCCGCCCGCCTCCCGGCCAGGCGCGGGCGGCCCCACGCGGATCGGTGGCGACGAGGTCCACTCGCCCGAGGACGAGCACCTCTAGTCCGGGAGGTCCGGCCGGCCGGGCGTGGTAAGGTGGCCGGCTTTGATACCGACCGTCAAGGAGCCGATCCGGCGTGAGGCCCTGGCCGCACGCCCGCACACCGAGCGGGAGCGGCTGGTCGCCGCCGCCGAGACGCTGTTCGTCACCTTCCTGTGGGCGACGTCCTGGGTGCTGATCAAGGTCGGCCTCAACGACCTCGACCTGCGCCCGGTGTCGTTCGCCGGGCTGCGCTACGCCCTGGCCGCGGCCATCCTGGCGCCGCTCGGCTGGCGGGCGATCCGCGCCGTGCACCGGCGCGGCGAGCACGGTCTCGACCGCCGCCTGCTGGCCCGCGTGGCGCTGCTGGGCGTCTTCCTCTACGCCATCGCCCAGGGCGCCCAGTTCGCCGCGCTCGAGGTGCTGCCGGCCGCCTCGGTGGGCCTGGTGCTGGCCACCATCCCGGTCTGGGTCGGGGCCATCTCCTGGCTGCGCGGCGAGGAGGCGGCGACCGGGTGGCAGATGGTCGGCATCGCTGTGCTGGTGGCAGGTGCCGCGCTCTACTTCGGCGGCATCGATCCCGGGACCGCCGGCTGGATCGGCCTGGTCGCCGCAGCGGTGTGCGCCGGCTCGTCCACCATTGGGCAGCACCTCTCGCGCGACATGAACCGCGACGCGCAGGCCCGCCTGGGCGGGCCCATCGGCCTGACCGCCCTGTCCATGGCGATCGGCAGCCTGCTCCTCCTGGGAGTGGGCGTCTGGCTGGAGGGCTGGCCGCAGCTTGACCCGCGAGGCTGGGCGATCGTGGCGTGGCTGGCGGCAGTGAACACCGCCTTCGCCTTCACGCTCTACAACCGGGCGCTGCGCACGCTGACGGCGGTGGAGTCGAGCGTCATCGTCAACCTGCTGCTGGTCATGGTCGCCGCCATGGCCTGGATCATCCTGGACGAGGCCCTGGAGCCGCGCGAGATCGTCGGGCTGGCGCTGGCGACCGCGGGCGTCCTGATCGTGCAGGTGGTGCCACGCCTGCGGGCCGGTCGAATGCCGGCACGACAGGCGTGAGCTGCCTGTCTAGGCGGTGCGCACCTCCGCGATCTCCGGCTGTTCCAGGGCCTCCCCGCCGACGCGAGCGGCCGCGCCCTCGATGATCCGCCGCCGCAGCCAGCCGGAGGCCGTGTCGATCAGGATGGTGGCGACGATGATCACGATGATGATGATCCCCGCCCGCGGCAGGCGGTTGAAGGCCATGGCCTGCGTCAAGGCCTCGCCGACGCCGCCGGCACCGACCACGCCGAGGATTGCCGAGGCGCGGATGTTGATCTCGAAGCGGTACAGCCAGAAGGCGACGACCTCCGGCATCACCTGCGGCAGGACGCCCCAGCGCTGAACCTGCAGTCCGTTGCCGCCGGCGGCACGGGCTGCCTCGACCGGCCCCGGGTCGATGCCCTCCACCACCTCGGCCGTCAGCTTGCCGAGGGTGCCGACCGAGTGGACGCCGATGGCCAGCGTGCCAGCGTACGCGCTGGAGGTGCCTCCGATGCCGACGATGGGGATGAAGACGATCACCGCCAGCAGCACCTCCGGCACGGCGCGTATGGCATTGAGCACCTGGCGCATCACGTTGGAGCCGATGCCGCCGGTCACGTTCCTGGCGCCCAGGAGGCCCATCGGCAGCGAGATCACGGCCCCGATGATCGTTCCGATCCAGGCGATCTGAAGCGACTCCAGCATGCCGCCGATAGCGTCGGGGAGGTACTCCCACTCGGGCCCCTCCTCCAGGTACATCCCGTGGAAGATGTGCGCTAGGCCGCCGGGCAGGCGCAGCAGGCGCTCCGGCAGGACGTCGAGCGTGACGACTGCCCAGCCGATGAGGGCGACCAGTACGGCCACGCCGAACAGCACCTGGCGGCGCGACGGGCGGCGGGGGCGTGCCGTCGGGGTGGCGGCGGTCATACGAGCTTCCGCCGCAGCCAGATCGAGATCAGCTCGATGACGAACACGAACACGAAGATCTCGATCAGGATCACCATCAGGTTGTCGTACCGGAAGAAGCGGCGCTCGGTGTTGATTAGATTGCCGATCCCGCCGGCGCCCACGATCCCGATCACCGCGGAGGCGCGGATGTTCAGCTCGAACACGTACAGCGAGTACGCGACGTAGTTGGGCAGCACCTGGGGCAGCACCGACCAGCGCACCATCTGGGTCCGGTTCGCCCCGGCGGCGTTGGCAGCCTCGATCGGTCCGGGATCGACGCCGTCGATCGTCTCCGACAGCAGTTTGGCGACCACGCCGATGTTGAAGAGGACGAGGGCCAGGATGCCGGGCAGCGGCCCGATACCGACCGCCGCCACGAAGACGAGGGCGTACAGCAGGTCAGGCAGCGCGCGGACGACGTTCAGGACGCTGCGATCGACGAGGAACGCGACGAGGTTGGGCGTGGTGACCCGCGAGGCGAGGAACGAGATCGGCAGCGCCACGCCGCAGCCGATGACCGAGGCGATGACGGCCATCCGGAACGTCTCCAGCATCGGCCCATACGTCCGCGGCAGGTACTCCCAGTTGGGCGGGAAGAACTCCGCGATGATGTCCGCGCCGCGGGTGATGTTCTCGAAGATGCGTACGACGTCGAAGCCGATGCCGAACTCGGTGCTGGCGGCCCACCAGGTCAGGGCCGCGAAGCCAACGAGGGCGACCGTGGTCCACGGCGACCGGCGCGGCTTCGCCGGTCGCACCCCTGCTGGGGGCGCCGCGCTCGTCATCCGGCGATCGTCGCCGGCCTGGCGGTTGGATCCCCCATGACGTCGTCGGCGGTCAGCGAGCGCCCGTAGATGTCGCGGAAGACGTGCTCGTCGGCCTGGGCGGCAGTGCCGTCGTAGACCAACTCCCCCGCGCGCATGCCGATGATCCGGTCTCCGTAGACCTTGGCCAGGTCGAGGAAGTGCAGGTTGACGATGGTCGTGATGCCCAGGTCGCGGTTGATCCGCTGGAGGTCGCGCATCACGACGTGGCTGGTCGGCGGATCGAGACTGGCCACCGGCTCGTCGGCCAGGATGATCTTCGGCTGCTGGGCCAGCGCCCGGGCGATGCCGACCCGTTGCTGCTGGCCGCCGGACAGGTTGCTGGCCCGGACGTACGCCTTCTCGACGATGCCGACCCGTTCGAGGGCCTGCATGGCGATCTCGACGTCCTCCGGCCGATAGGCCCCCACCAGCGACCGCAGCGTGCCGGCGCCGTGCAGCCGTCCCATCAGGACGTTGTTGAGCACGCTCGTCCGCCGCACCAAGTTGAAGGTCTGGAAGATCATCCCGATCCGCGAGCGCAGCTCGCGGAGCTCATTCGGGCGCGCACGGCGAACGCTCATGCCGTCGATGAGCACGTCGCCGGCGGTCAACGGCACGAGGCCGTTGATCGCGCGGATCAAGGTGGACTTTCCCGCGCCCGACAGCCCGACGATGACCATCATCTGGCCATCGGGGATTTCGAGGTCGAGACCCTTGAGCGCTGGTACGCCACCCGGATAGGTGACGGACGCGTTCTCGAAGCGGATCATCGGGCGACGGGATGGGGCGGAGCCGGCCGGCCCCGCCCGCATCGGTCAGTCGGTGGTGACGCCCAGCTGCTCGGCCGCCTGCTCCACGATCGCGAAGGCGTCCTCGTCGGCCTCGACGAGGGCGTCGATCTCGTAGATGTCGTTCAAGGCGGCCTGCCCCTCCTCGGTGGCGGAGTAGTCGAGCAGCGACTGCTTGATCGCCTCCTTGAGGTTGTCCGGCAGGGTGCCGAGCACCGCCCATCCATCGTTCGGAATCTCCGGCCCGAAGGCGAAGACCACGACGTTGCTGGCGATGTCGCAGGTGGTCTCGGCGATCCCACGGGCGTCGTCGAAGCTGACGCCGACCTCGGCGTCGCCGTCGCAGACCGCGATCACGCTGCCGTCATGGGTCCCGGCGAAGACCGGGTCGATGTCCGTCTCGGGGTCGATGCCGTTGTTGAGGAAGATCGTGGCCGGGAAGATGTAGCCCGACGCCGAGGCCTGCTCGACGAAGCTCACCGCCGTGCCGTCCGGGATGGTCCCGACCTTCTCCTCGGCGACCGGGCCCTGGTCGGCCTCTGCGGTGCCGTTGCAGTTCTGGAAGCCGGTCTCGGGATCGGCCACCGGCTCGTCATCGCAGTAGGCGCCAAGGTTGTTCGTGAAGAACTGGGTGTGATACGTCGCGCTGCCGAATCGCTCCGATTGCAGGATGATCTCGGCGCCGGCGCGATCGCGCGCCTGGAGCAGCGAGAACGGGCCGAACGCGCCGATGTGCGCCTGCTCGGCCTCCATCGCGGTGACGAGGCCCGTGTAGTCAGAAGGGACGGTGCCCTCGACCGTGATCTCGCGAGCCGCCTCCTCGGACAGCGCCTCGGACAGGGCCTGGACGAGAGCATCGATGTTCTCTGTTAGCGTTCCCGACTCGCGGGACGGGACGAAGCCCATGACCAGCGTATCGGGCCAGGCGGCGTATGGGTCCGCTTCCGTAGCGGCGGCCGATGCCGCGCTGCCTTCCGGCGAGGCGCCGGGGCCGCACGCCGTGATCAGCAGGGCCACGCTGGCCAGCACGGCCAGTGGTCGGAATGCTTTCATCGGACTCCTCCACGCCGGAGCTCCCCCACACCGGCAGTCGATTCGTTTCGGCCACCACGTACGTCGAGCGGGCTGTGCCCGGGCGGCAAACCCATCGGGGAGACGTACGGACCGACGCAGGGGCGCATGATAGCGGACGCTTCATGGGCGCGAGCCTTCGCGTTGGCCTTTCTGCCGCGATACCGCCAGCCGGCGATTGGCCAAAGCCGCTACGGCGGCCGCCGGGCCCCTTCCGCCAGTGGCTGGCGGTAAGCACCGCTGCCGGGTCCCTTCCGCCAGTGGCTAGCGGTACTCCTGCGATTTGTGGCGAACGTCGCGAAGATCGCCAGCGGGCTGACCCGAATCGGGGAGGAATCGGTTCAGGTGCCGGACCGCGCGGGCCAATCTTCCGAGATGCCGCCAGCAGCTGGTGGGCGGCGCGCACCGCTACCGGACCGCACCGCCACTGGACCTCCACTCGCGCAAATTCTCGCCAGTGGCTCGCCGGGAGGAGGGGCCTGGCGCGCCGGACAGGATTCGAACCTGCGACCTTCGGCTCCGGAGGCCGACGCTCTATCCACTGAGCTACCGGCGCCAGTTCATGGATGGGGTCGCCAGTCTACCAAAGGCATCCGACAGGACCGATGAAGCCGAGGCTGGGCCGGCGCTGGCACGCCAAGTGCATCCACCCTCCGGCATCGGACCAAAGACCGGATACTGGAGGATGCCATGTACTGGGGTGGAGGGATCGTCGGATTGATTCTGCTGATCCTGCTGATCCTGCTGCTGACGGGGAACCTGTAGGCCCATTCAGCCGCAGACGCAGAGCGACGGACAAGGAAGAAGGCCCCTCCGAAGAGGGGCCTTCCCGTTGCTGCCGGATTCGCTAACCGCAAGGGCATCTTTCACGCGCGGTTTCCCGCACTACCCTAACCCAAACCTACCCATGACCTTGCGATCAGTGGTGAATCGCTGTGCGAACAGCGAACACATGATAGGCTCCGACCCCTCCAGGGTCAACGGTTCGGGACTAAGATTCCTTTACATTTCAGAGCGGACTTTCGTCATCCCGCGGGGGACTCTTCCGGCCTCCCCCCGACCCTGATGGCCTCGATCACCACGGCATCCAGCGGCACGTCGCTGGCGCTGGTCGGCACCTGCCCGATGGCGTCCACCACCTCCGTGCCGGCCGTCACCACGCCGAAGATGGTGTAGTCGCGGGGGAGCGCCGCATCGAGGTCCGCCAGGTTGATGAAGAACTGGCTGCCGTTGCTGTCCGGCTGGCCGGAGTTGGCCATCGAGACCACGTGGGTGTCGTAGTCCACGCCCTCCGGCGGCACCTCGATGGTGAAGCGGTAGCCCGGTCCGCCCGTGCCCAGCCCCGCGAAGTCGTCGTGGTTGTTCTTCGTCTGCGGGTCGCCCGCCTGCGCCACGAAGCCGGGGATGACGCGGTGGAAGGTGATGCCGTCGTAGAAGCCGCACTCGGCGAGCGCCACGAAGTTGGCCGTGGCGATCGGCGCGGCG
>JAPSGM010000093.1 GCA_031177555.1 Chloroflexota bacterium | reverse complement strand
ATCGCCGAGCTGTCGCTGGCGGCCACTCGCCACGGGCAACGCACGCTCCTCGTGGTCGGATCGGCACCCGTTCCGCTGTGGTCCCTGACCGCCGGATCCGATCCGGGTCTCACGATCGTCGCGGAGCAGCGTGGGTGACCGACGACCCACGCGGACGGCCGGACGCCAGCGACAGCCAGATCGACGAGGAGTCGATCCTCGCCGAGTACGAGGCCGAGAGGCCTGCCCGGAAGCTGAGCGGATGGCCGCGGCGCGTGGTCCAGGCGCTCGGTGCCGTGCTGACCCTGCTCGCGCTGTACTGGGTGCTGAACCCGCTCAACCGGAACGTGTACCTGACGCTCTTCATGGGAGGCGTCCTGGCGCTGACCTTCCTCAGCTACCGCGGCTGGGGTCGCTCGGAGATCGCTCGCCAGGAGCGACGCCGCGACAACCCGAATCTGCTCGACTGGGCGCTGGCCGCGGCCTCGCTCGTTGCGGTGGGCTACATCCTGCTCGACGTCAACGACTTCTTCCGCCGGGCGGTGATCCCCTCCGAGCTGGATCTCGTGGCCGGGACCGCGCTGCTGCTGCTCATCCTGGAAGCGGCGCGGCGAACCGTCGGCTGGGTGGTGCCGGCCATCTGCGTCGGCTTCCTGGTCTACGGCTACCTGGGTCCGCTGTTCCCGGATCCCTTCGACAGCAACAGCTACACCTGGTCGCGGATGGTGGGCCACAACGTCATCACCTCCGCCGGCGTTTTCGGGGTGCCGTTCCGCGTGGCGGCGACCTACGTCATCCTCTTCACCTTCTACGGCGCCGTGCTCGAGTTCTCGGGGGCCGGCCGCTACTTCCTGGACCTGTCGTTCGCCGCCTTCAGGCGCTCGAGCTCGGGGCCTGGCAGGACGGTTACGCTCGCAGGTTTCCTGCTCGGCACCGTCTCCGGCTCCGGGGTCGCCACCACGGTCACCCTGGGCGGCGTCTCCTGGCCGATCCTGCGGCGCGCCGGCTATCCGGCCGAGCAGGCCGGAGCAGTCCTGGCCGCGGCCGGCATCGGGGCCATCCTGTCGCCGCCGACGCTCGGAGCGGCGGCGTTCATCATCGCCGAGCTCCTTGGCGTCTCGTACCTCGAGGTCCTGCTGTGGGCGACCATCCCCACTCTCCTCTACTACCTGGGGATCATCCTGGCCATCGAGATGGATGCCCGGCGCTATCGGACGCGGGAGATCCCGATCGAGACGCCGCCGCTGCGCCAGCTCCTCCTCCGCTACGGCTACCACTTCAGCTCTCTGATCGCGATCGTCGTCTTCCTGGTCATGGGGATGAGCGCATTCCGGGCCGTCTTCCTGGCCACCGTCCTGGCCTTCGTCCTCAGCTTCCTGGACCGAAAGAACTGGATGACGCCGCGGCGAATCGCCGGGGCGCTCGCCGCCGGGGCGATCAGCGCCCTCCCGGCGGCCGCGGTCATGGCCGCTGCGGGGATCATCGTCGGGCAGCTGACCCTGACCGGGCTGGCGCTGAACCTGGCAAACATCATCGTGGACCTGGCCGGCGGTCAGCTCGTCTTCGTGGCCATCTTCTCGGCCATCGCGATCCTGCTGCTGGGCCTGGCGGTCCCGGTGACCGCCTCGTTCATCATCTCCTGGATCGTCATCCGGCCGGCCTTTGGCGAGCTCGAGGTCCCGGCCTACGCGGCGGCGATGTTCATCTTCTACTACTCGGTGCTCTCCGAGGTCTCGCCGCCCACCGCGCTCTCGCCGTTCGCCGCCTCGGCCATCACCGGCGGGCGCCCGATCAAGACCATGTGGCTGACCTGGCGCTACACGCTGCCCGCCTTCCTCGTCCCGTTCGTCTTCGTCCTCGCCCCGGCGGGTGAGGGGATCCTGCTGACCCGCGCCGACTGGCAGGTCGTGTTGATCGCCATCCCGCTGGCGGCGATCGCGGTGGCGGCCCTGGCCGTCGTCACCGGGGCGTGGATCCTCGGGCCGGCGACGTGGCCGGAGCGGCTGGCGTTCGCCGTGGGCGCGGGCGCGCTGCTGATGACCACTCCGATCCCCGTGGTCATCGGCCTGGTCGCCATCGTCGCGGGCCTTCTGATGCACGTCGCCCGCCGCCGTCGACTGGCGCCGGCATAGCGGGCCGGTCCGCGCCGTTGGCGGGATATGGTGTAATCGGTCTGCCGGCGCGCTCAGCTCTGGCGCGCCATCGTCAGGCTCAACCCGAGGTTCGCATGGCCATCACCACCGATCGGCTCACCGCCGACGAGATCCTGCGCCTGAATCGCGAGTACACCTTCTTCAGCTGGTCGGCGCAGGCCAAGATCAACCCGATCGTCATCGACCGGGCAAAGGGGATCTACTTCTGGGACCCCGATGGCAAGCGCTACATCGACTTCAACAGCCAGCTGATGAGCGTCAACATCGGGCACGGGGACCGGCGCGTGGCCGACGCCATCGCCGAGCAGGCGCATCGGCTGGCCTTCGCGGCCCCCCAGTTCGCCACCGAGGTCCGAGGCCGGCTGGGCCAGCTGCTCTCGGAGCTTACGCCGGGCGACCTGGACACCTTCTTCTTCACCCTTGGCGGGGCGGAGGCCAACGAGAACGCGCTGCGCATGGCCCGCATCGTGACCGGGCGCCAGAAGGTGATGGCCCGATACCGCAGCTACCACGGAGCGACGGCGGGGTCCATCAGCGTCACCGGCGACCCGCGCCGCTGGGCGTCGGAGCCGGCGGTGCCCGGCGTGATTCGCGTCATGGATCCGTACCGCTACGGGAACCCCGAGCCGGACCCGGTGGACGAGCACCTCGCCTACCTGGACGAGGTCATCAACTACGAGGGGCCGAGCACGATCGCAGCCTTCATCTTGGAGACGGTCACCGGCACCAACGGCATCCTGGTGCCGCCCGACGGGTACCTGCAGGGCGTGCGTGAGCTGTGCGACCGCTACGGCATCCTGCTGATCGCCGACGAGGTGATGGCCGGGTTCGGGCGCACCGGCCGCTGGTTCGCGGTGGACCACTGGGACGTGGTGCCCGACCTGCTGACCATGGCCAAGGGGCTGACCAGCTCCTACCTGCCGCTGGGGGCGGTGGCCATGACGGACCGCATCGCCGAGCACTTCGCCGAGCGCACGTACTTCGGGGGCCTCACCTACTCTGCCCACCCGGTCAGCTGCGCCGCCGCCATCGCCGCGGTCAATGTGCTGCGCGACGACGACCTGGTGGGCAACGCCGCCCGCCTGGGCCCGGTCATGGCCGAGCTGCACGCCGGCCTGCGGGAGCGGCATCCCAGCGTGGGCGCCACGCGCAGCATCGGCCTGTTCGGGATCGTGGAGCTCATCCGCAACCGACAGACCCGCGAGCCGATGGCGCCATTCAACGGCTCCTCGCCCGAGATGACGGCGCTGGACGCCCGCCTCAGGGCCGATGGGCTGTACACCATGCAGCACTGGGACAGCTTCTTCACTAATCCGCCGCTGTGCATCACCGACGAGCAGCTGCGCGAGGCCTTCGAGATCATCGACGGGGCGCTCGAGGCGACCGACGCCGCCGTCGTCTGAGGGCCCGGGCCGAGGGCTTGCGCGGCGGGCGTAACGTAGTCCCGGCGCATCGCGCAGGGGGTATCGGAGGGTATGGGTACCGGAGGAGGCGGATGACTGCTGCTGCGTACGAAGAGATCGTTCATCCCGATGGGCGCCACGAGCTGACGGAGGAGACGCGAGGCTCGGTCGCCGACAGCTCCCTGTACAACGAGGACCTCGCCCCGGTCCGGCTCGAGCATCGGACCTGGACGACCTACGCCTACATGGCACTGTGGATCGGGATGAGCGTCAACATCCCGAGCTGGCTCCTGGCCTCCGGCCTCATCGCCCTGGGCATGGACTGGGTGCAGGCGCTGCTCACGATCGCCCTAGGCAACCTGATCGTCCTGATCCCGATGCTGCTCAACAGCCATGCCGGCACGAAGTACGGGATCCCCTTCCCGGTCTTCGCGCGGGCATCGTTCGGCAACCTCGGCGCCAACATCCCGGCACTGCTGCGGGCCGGCGTGGCCTGCGGCTGGTTCGGCATCCAGACCTGGATCGGGGGCAGTGCCATCTTCCTGCTGATGGGCGCCATCTTCGGAGAGGGGTCCTGGTGGGTTGGGGCCGCCACGGTGCTGGGGCAGCCGTGGACGCTGTGGCTCAGCTTCATCGTCTTCTGGCTGCTCAACGTCTACATCATCCTGAAGGGGATGGACACGCTGCGCGTGTTCGAGAGCTGGTCCGCTCCGATCCTGGTCGGCGTGGGCGTGCTGCTCACCGTCTGGATGGTGATCCTGGCCGCCGGCCGGCCCGAGGGCGTCGGGGCCATCCTCAACCAGCCCTCGCAGCTGGGCTGGGGCGGCGGCTTCTGGGCGGTGTTCTTCCCCTCGCTGATGGGGATGATCGCGTTCTGGTCGACCCTCAGCCTGAACATGCCCGACTTCACCCGGTTCGGGCGCAGCCAGCGCGAGCAGGCCATCGGCCAGTCCCTGGGGCTGCCGACCACCATGACGCTGTTCGCGGTCCTGGCGGTGGTGACGACGTCGGCGACCGTGGCGGTCTTCGGAGAGGCCATCTGGAATCCCGTGGACCTGGTGCGCCGGCTGGGCGAGGGTGCCGGCGTGGTCGGCGCCATCACCGTCATCGTCGCGCTCTTCGCCGTTTCGCTCGCGACCCTGACGACGAACGTGGCCGCCAACCTGGTGAGCCCCTCGTACGACTTCTCTAACGCGTGGCCGAAGATGATCAGCTTCCGCACCGCGGGCCTGATCACCGCGGTCATCGGCATCGGCATCCAGCCCTGGAACCTGCTCGCCAACGAGCGGGTCTACATCTTCACGTGGCTGGGCTTCTACGGCGGCGCGCTGGGCGCGGTTGCCGGGGTGCTCATCGCCGACTACTGGCTCATCCGCGGCACGCAGCTGAGGCTGGCGGACCTGTATCGGTCCGAGGGGGCATACCGCTTCGGCAGCGGCTTCAACTGGCGGGGCATCGTGGCCCTGGCGTTCGGAGCCGTGCTCGCGGTCGGCGGCGCCTACTCGGCGGTGGTGAACGGACAGCCCAACGGGCCGTTCCCCGAGGGCGGCATCATCCCGTTCCTCAAGGACTTCCTGGGAACCGGCTTCAACTTCTACGACTACAGCTGGGTGGTGGGACTGGTCGCGGCGCTGGTTGCCTACTGGCTGCTGGCGACCATCTTCCCGGCCGAGCGTGTAGCGGCGGAGCCGGCGGCGACGGTGGAGACCACCGCCTGATCGCTCACCGGGACCGCCGTCGGTCGTCCTGCGAAGCGAGGCCCCTCCGACCGGAGGGGCCTCGCCTTTTGCCGCCGCGTCGCTGACCGCGACCGCTCACGTGCCCTGCCAGCCGTCCTCGTCATCCTCCCCGGGCCCGGCGTCGGCGTCACGACCGGACCTCGGCGGTGAGGCCCCTCGCTCCTCCGGCGGACGGGCGTCCGGCTCGGCACGCCGCATCAGGGCGGGCAGCAGCGGCGGCACGATGAGGGTGGTGAGGATGGCCATCCCGACCACCACCGAGTAGATCTGGGGGTCGATCGCCGCGGCCGACAGGCCGAGCCCGGCGACCACGATGCCGACCTCGCCGCGGGGCACCATTCCCCATCCGACCAGGACCGCACGCCAGTGGCCGGTGGTGAAGGCGCCGACGTAGGCGCCGATGAACTTCGATGCGACCGCCAGCGCTGTGACGCCCAGCAGCACCAGGACGGCGTCCACGCTGGCCAGGCCGGCCAGGTCCACCTGGGCACCGATGAACCCGAAGAAGAACGGCGTGAAGAAGGCGGCCACCGGGGCAACCTCCGCCTCGAGCGCATGCCGCTCGCTCGATTCGCCGACGACCATGCCGGCCAGGAACGCGCCGATGATGGCCGCCAGCCCGATGACCGCGGCGAGCGCGGCCAGACCGAGCATGAGCATCATGCCCGGCAGCAGCGGCGTCTCGGCGAACTCCGGCTCGGTCAGCAGGGAGCGCCTGCGACGGAGGATCCTGGTCCCGCCGATCAGCACGACCACGATGAACAGGACCGCGACGGCGATCAGGCCCGCAACGCGTTCAGGCGAGACGCTTCCGGCGGCGACCCCGGTGGCGACCGACAGGATCATGATCGCCAGCACGTCGTCCACGATGGCGGCGCCCAGGATGATCCGGCCACCCTTCGTGTGCAGCCCTCCCAGGTCGCGCAGCACGTTCGAGGTGATGCCCACGCTGGTGGCCGTCAGGGCGGCCGCCAGGAACACGGCCTGGGCCAGGTCGCCGCCCGCGAGCTCGGCTGCGAGGAAGCCCGCGCCGAAGGGAAGCACCACGCCCATGATCGCGACCGCCAGGGCGGTGACGCCGACCCGCAGGAGATCGTGCAGGCGCGTCTCGACGCCGACCTGGAAGAGCAGCAGCACCACGCCGATCTCGGCGAAGAGCTCGGTCTCCAGGTTGACCTGGTACACGCCGAGCACAGCCGGGCCCGCCACGACCCCACCCAGGATCTCGCCGACGACGGTCGGCTGGCCCAGGCGGCGGAAGATCTCGTTCCCGACCTTGGCGGCGAGGAGGATCGCAAACAGCTGCAGCAGGATCTGGGTGAGATGATCCATGAGGGCTCCGGTTCCCGAGCTCGAGAACGTACAAGGCTGCGCCGTCGTGCGCAGCCTCCACCGTCGCGCCGGGTACGGGTCGGCGCGTCGGCCCGCCGCCCACCATCGGCGACGCAGGGAGCATACCGGAGTGGATGGGTGGGCGGCCGGTATCATCGCCGGCATGCGGGCACGCCCTCCCTGACCGGTGACCGGCAGCCTGGCGGTCACGCTCCTCGTAGCGCTCGGCACGGCACTCGTCCTGGGCGCCGTCGCGCATCGGCTGCGGATGCCGCCGATGGTGGGCTACGTCGCGGCGGGCCTCCTGGTCGGCCCCTTCACCCCCGGATACGTGGCGGATCGCGAGGAGGTCGAGGGGCTGGCCGAGATCGGCGTCGCCCTGCTGATGTTCAGCATCGGCATCCGCTTCCGGCTCGGGGAGCTGGTCGAGGTGGGTCGGGTGGCGCTGGTGGGCGCGACGCTGCAGGTGGCCATCACCCTGGCCCTCGGCACCGCCGCCATGCTGCTGGTGGGCAGGCCGCTGGTCGAGGCACTGTTCCTGGGGGCGGTGGTGAGCATCTGCTCGAGCGTCGTCCTGGTCAAGGTGGCCGGCGAGACAGCGCTGCAGACGACGCTCCACGGGCGCCTGGCCTTCTCATGGTCGATCGTGC
>JAPSGM010000276.1 GCA_031177555.1 Chloroflexota bacterium | reverse complement strand
GCCTACGGGCACTTCGGCCGCGACGACCTCGACCTGCCGTGGGAGCGGCTCGACCGCGTCGACGAGCTGACCGCCGCGGCTGCGCGCGGCTAGGAGACGGGCATGGGTCGCGGCCACGCCCACCCCCACGCGCGACCGGCGTGGGGCGAGCCGCGTCCCGGGCCGCTGCGGCGCATCCTGAACCGCGCCGCGATGGCGTTGGGTGCCCGCCCGCCGGCCCGCCGGCAGGGGCTTCGCGAGCTGCCCCTCGCGCTGCGGCACGGTGAGCTGGCAGCGGGCTACCTCGAGGCCGAGCGCCGCTCGGATCATCGGCGTGCGGGAGCCGCGGCGGTATCGGCGATGGAGCGCGCGGTGGCCGGGCAGGACTGGTGGCCGGCCGACGTCTGGGGGCACCGGGCGCTGTGGCACTTCGAGCAGGCCGGGATGACGCTCCAGGCCGCGCGCCAGGCGAGGCGGATCGGCGAGCTGCGTGCGGCGGCCGGCGACCCGGAGAGCGCGCGCCGGTACTATGCGGAGGCGATCGACGAGGCCCGCGACATCGGCGCCGAGCACGAGCAGGGGCTCGCGGCGCTCGGGCTGGGACAGGCGATGCTGCAGCTCGGCGACGTGACGGGCGCCCGCCGGCTGGCCGGCGCCGCGGAGGGACTGCTGGACCGGGCCGGGGCGCCGGTCCGCGAGATCGAGGAGGCGCGGCGGCTGCGCGGGTCCGAAGTGGTGGTCGGCACAGAGACGGAGGAGATCGAATGACCGCGCGTCGCCCGATGCGGGTCGGCATCATCGGCGCCGGCGTGATGGCCGAGGCGATGATCGCCGGGCTGCTCGCCAACCGGGCGGTGACGCCCGAGCTGCTGGCCGCATCCCACCCTCGCCGCGAGCGACGCGATCTCCTCGCCGAGCGCCACGGCATCCACCCGGTGGCCGCCAACGCGGACGCGCTGGGCGAGGCGGAGATCGTGGTGCTGGCCGTGAAGCCGCAGATGCTGACTCGCGTGATGCGGGAGCTTCGCGGTCGCATCGCGGCCGAGCAGGTGGTGCTCTCGATCGTGGCCGGCGCCACGGTCCGGACCCTGGTCGACGGGCTCCAGCATGCGGCGGTCGTGCGGGCCATGCCGAACACGCCGTCGCAGATCCGGCGTGGCATGACCGTGTGGAGCGCGTCCGAGGCGTGCACGGCCCGCCAGCGGGACCTGGCCCGGGCCGCGCTCCGCTCTCTCGGGGACGAGCGCGAGGTGGCCGACGAGACCTTCGTGGCCATGGCCACCGCCCTCTCCGGCACCGGCCCGACCTACCTCTTCGCGGTGATGGAGGCACTCATCGACGCCGGGGTCCACATGGGCTTTCCGCGCGAGCTGGCGCACGACCTGGTGGTCGCCACCCTGGTCGGCTCGGCGGAGTTCGCCAGGCAGTCGGAGATGCACCCCGCGCAGCTGCGCAACGCGGTCACGTCACCGGGCGGGACCAGCGCGGCCGCCATCTACGAGCTCGAGAAGGGCCGAATCCGGACCGTGTTCTCCGATGCGGTGTGGGCGGCCTATCGGCGCACCCTCGAGCTCGGGGAGCGTCTCGAGGCCGAGGTGGACCGCGGCTGATGTTCGCCATCGTGATGGCCGGGGGGTCCGGCACCCGGCTCTGGCCGCTGTCGCGGCGCGAGACGCCGAAGCAGCTGTTGCCGCTGACCGGCGACACGAGCCTGCTGCAGCAGACCGTTGCGCGCCTGGGCGGCGTGCTGGAGCCCCGCGACATCTACGTCATCACCAGCCAGGCCCACGTGCGGCCGACCCAACGGCAGCTCCCGCAGCTGCCCGAGGAGAACGTGCTCGGCGAGCCGCTGGCGCGCTCGACGGCCGTGGCCGCGGGCCTGGCCACGGTGCTCACCCGGCGCGAGAGCGACGAGGTGGCGCTCGTGCTGCCGGCGGATCACTTCGTCGCCGACGAGAAGGCGTTCGCCGATGCGCTGCGTGAGGCGGCGCGGGCGGCGGAGCGTGGCTACCTCGTGACACTCGGCGTCGTCCCGACGCATGCGGCCACCGGCTACGGGTACATCAAGGCCGGCACGCGGCTCCATCCGGCCGTGCCGACCGCGCTCGTCGAGCGCTTCGTCGAGAAGCCGGACCCCGAACGCGCGGCCGCGTTCCTCGAGGAGGGGAGCCACTACTGGAACGCCGGCATCTTCGTGTGGCGGGTGTACGCGTTCCGCCAGGCGGTCGAGCGGTTCCAGCCGGCGCTCTCCGCGGCGCTCGATCGGGTCGCGGCGGTGCACCGCACGCCGGGCTGGATGACCGAGGTGCGCACCATCCTGGAGGCGGTGCCGGCGATCACCATCGACGTGGGCATCGCCGAGCCGGCCGCGGCCGAGGGACGGATGGCGGTCGTGCCGCTCGAGGCGGGATGGTCGGACATCGGCTCCTGGTCGGCGCTCCTCGAGGCGCTCTCCACCGCCAGCGGCGCCGACCTCGTCGCCAGCGGGCATCACCTCGATCGCGGCTCCCACCGGGTGCTGGTGCACGGCGGTGACCGGCTGGTGGTGACGGTGGGCCTCGAGGACCTGATCATCGTCGACACGCCGGACGCGCTGCTCGTCTGCCACCGGGACCGTGCCGAGGAGATCAAGCCGGTTCTCGACGAGATCGCGCGCACCGCGGGGGAGCGCTACCTCTGAGCATGCGACCGGGGCAGTCGTCGCTGGCCGACCTGCTGGGCCGGGCCATGGCCTGGTACGTGCGGCTGGTCGCGGCCACCTGCCGGGTCCACGGCGTGACCGTCAACCAGGGCCAGGTGGTGCTGGCCTTCTGGCACGAGTACAACCTTGCGGCCGCCGTCGCGTCGCATCGGCTGCGGCGTCACAACCACCACGTCAGCTTCAGCACCCAGGCCTTTCGCGGCCGCGTGATGAGCGCCATGCTCGCCGCGCTCGACGCCGGGTCGGTGGAGCTGCCGGCCGAGGGCCAGCGCTCGGAGGCGGCCCGGCTGTCGCTCGAGCTGGCGCGGCTCGGCCG
>JAPSGM010000092.1 GCA_031177555.1 Chloroflexota bacterium | reverse complement strand
CATAGGCAATGGTGGGGCCGATGAAGCGGAAGCCGCGCGACCGCAGGTCGCGGGACATGGCCCGGGAGGCATCGGTCTCGGCCGGGATCTCGTCGAGCGCCTGCCACGCGTTCTGCAGCGGCAGGCCCCCGACGAAGCCCCACAGGTGGTCCACCGGCGAGCCGATCTCATCGGCGAGGCGCAGCCAGGCGTGCGCGTTGCCGATGGCTGCCTCCACCTTGGCGCGGTTGCGCACGATGCCGGGGTCGGCCAGCAGGCGGCTGACGTCGGCAGCGTCGAAGGCGGCCACGCGCTCCGGCTCGAAGCCGTGGAACGCGCGCCGATAGCCCTCCCGCTTGCGCAGGATCGTGATCCAGGCCAGGCCCGCCTGCGCCCCCTCCAGGCAGAGCAGCTCGAACAGGGCCCGCGGGTCGCGCAGCGGGACGCCCCACTCGGCGTCGTGGTATGCGACGTACAGCGGGTCGCTGCCGGCCCACTCGCAGCGCTCTGTCACGCAAACATCATGGAACGTGGGCGCTATCCTCAGCAGCGCGTGAGCGACGAGCAGGAGCGGATCCGGGTGATGCTGGTCGACGACCACGAGGTCGTCCGCCGCGGCCTGCGCGGGTTCCTGGAGCTGCAGCCCGACATCGAGGTGGTCGGCGAGGCCGGGGACGGGGAGATCGGCTCCCGGATGGCCGTCCAGCTCGAGCCGGACGTCGTCCTCATGGACCTGTTGATGCCGAACATGGACGGACTGACGGCCATCGGCCGGATCAAGCAGGCCAACCCGGGCATCGAGATCATCGCCGTGACCAGCTTCATCGAGGAGGAGAAGGTCACCACCGCGCTCGAGGCCGGCGCCTCCGGCTACCTGCTCAAGGACGCCGATGCCGAGGAGGTCGCCGCCGCCATACGCGCGGCGCACGCCGGGGAGGTGCACCTGGACGCGGCCGTGGCGCGCCTGCTGGCGCAGCGGATGCGGACGCGCAGGGAGCCCGAGCCGGTCGAGCCGCTCACGCCGCGCGAGAAGGAGGTGCTCGCCCAGCTGGGGAAGGGCGCCTCGAACAAGGAGATCGCGTACGAGCTGTCTATCACCGAGCGGACGGCACGCACCCACGTGAGCAACATCCTCGGCAAGCTGGGGCTCGCCAGCCGAACCCAGGCCGCCCTGTGGGCCGTGGAGCACCGCCTCACCGAACCTTCCTAGGCCCCCGCGTGGGCGGACCGGATTCCTGCCCTTTTCTCGCGGGGTGACCGCGGGGACCGGATTTGCGCGGGGCGAGGCCTGGTTCGGCCCGGCTTCGGCACCGATTCCTGCCGGATTGGCCCGCCTGGTGAGCAGCTGGCCGCCTTCGGGCCGATGAAGGCCACCCGGTGGGCACCTGAAGGGAAACTGGCCGGAAATCAGCCGTCGTGCAGGCGCACAGCACGGGCGAGGGGCCCCGCGAACGGGACCCCTCGAGGGATGCGATGCCGGCGTCACGCCGGCGCGGCTCCGGTGAGCTAGGCGGCTGCCGGCCCTGCCTGGCCGCCGCGGCCGAAGACCGAGGCCACCGATGCCCAGGCGGCACGCACGAGGCCGATCGGGCCACCGTAGACCCGGAACGCATCCGCGACGATCAGGGCGATCAGCGCGACCTCGACCGCCTTGGCGACGTAGGCCGTCGAGAAGTACGGGCCCTGGATCGCCCAGGCCACGATGGTCAGCGCAGCATATCCGGCCAGCGCCACACGCGGCGCCCAGCTGAAGGTGGCGATGAGCGAGTGCGGGGCGACGGCGGCGATGACGTAGAGAGCCGCCAGCCCGGCGTAGCCCAGGCCGTTGAGGGTGAACAGCAGGCCACCCAGGTTGAAGTGGATCCAGCCGGTGGTCAGCGCGAGTGCCACGATGCCTGCGGTCAGGACGGCACCCAGCGCCCGATCGGAGGGGCTGGTGGGTCGGGTCGTCGTGGTCATCGGGATGCGGATCTCCATCGCTCTCGGTGTCGCGCCGCGTAACTGGACGGGCGTCGATTCGAACGGTAGGGAGGCGGCGCGGCCGCTCCATCGGTCATGGGAAGGAGGCCGGACCCGGACCTGTGGCCGAGGCCGGCCTGGCCGAATGACGTAGGCGCTGGCCCTTCCCGCGCTATCCCGTATGCTCAGCGGCATGACGGCCGATTCCGAGCTGCTGCAGGCCGCCGTAACGGAGGTTGCCCGTCTGCTGGAGGCGGACGGCGCGATGATCTACCTGGTCGACGAGGCCAGCGGCGAGCTGCACTTCGCGCACGACGCCGGGATCACCGACCCCGAGGCGCGGCGCCTGATTCGCGACCTGACCCTGCCGATCGGCATGGGGATGTTCGGCACGGCCGTCGCCGCTCGCCGGCTGACGGTGACCGACGACTACCCGGCGGACCGGCGCTTCACCCACTCGCCGGTCGCCGATCGCATCGTGCAGGCGGCGGGGATGCGATCGATGGCCGTCGCCCCGCTGCTCGCCAACGGGCGGGCGGTCGGCGCCATGGGCGCCTACTCTTCCCGTCCGGCGGCCTTCACGGAGGCCGAGATCGCGCTGCTGCGGGCCCTGGCCGACCACGCCGCGACGGCCATCGCCAACCAGCGGCTGATGGCGCAGCTGGCGGCGTCGGAGCAGCGCTACCGGAACCTGGTCGAGGGATCACCGGACGTGGTGTGGGCGACGGAGGCCTCCGGCCACTTCACCTTCCTCTCCGAGACCGTGGAGCAGCTGACCGGCCGCCGCAGCGACGAGCTGCTGGGGCAGCACTGGTCGGTGATCGTCACGCCCGACGACCGCGACGAGTTCCAGCGCGCGTGGCGTGCCTCGCAGCAGGGCGACGACGAGCGACGTGCCCGGTTCCGGGTGGAGCGTCCCGGCTCCGCGCCGGTCACGGTCGAGCTGCGCGGACGCGAGCGGCTGGTCGACGGCCACAGCGCCGGCGCGCACGGATCGATGCGTGACATCACCGACCTCGCCCGACTGGAGCAGAGCCTGCGGGCGCAGGCCGAGGAGCTGGCGCTCCGCGTCGAGACGCAGAAGACGCTGCACGCCATCGCATCGCGCATCACCGTCATCCACGCCCCGGACGAGGTGCTCCAGCAGGTCGTCGACGCCGCCAAGCGGCTGCTCGGCTCGGACGGCGCGCACCTGACCCTGCGCGAGGCCGACGAGCAGGTCCTGCGGCCGCACGTCATCGCCGGCGGCGTGGACGACGAGACGCGGGAGTGGCTCGCCCGCCAGCGCTTCCCGATGGGCGGCGGCCTGAACGGGCTGGCCGCCAGCGAAGGCGTCCCCGTGTGGACCCGCGACTACCTGGTCGAGCCCCGGATCCTGCCGCACACCGAGGAGGACCTCCACGTCGCCGAGCGCATGGGCCTGCGCGCCATGGCAGTCGCGCCGCTGCGGGCGCCCGGCGGCGAGGTGTTCGGCACCCTCGCCATCTCGTACGTCCGGCCGCGCGACATCGGCGAGGAGGAGATCCAGCTCCTGCAGGGGCTTGCCGACGTCGGCGCCATCGCCCTGGCCAACGCGCGCCTGTACGAGCAGGTCACGGAGTCCGAGCAGCGATACCGGTTCCTGGTCGACAACTCGCCGGACCTGGTCTTCACCGCCGATGCGGACGGCCACCTGACGTACCTGTCCGAGACCTGCGAGCAGCTGATCGGCTGGACGGCGGAGGAGGTGGTGGGCCGCTACTTCTCGGAGCTGATCGCGCCCGAGGCGCTGCCGGTGGTGATGGAGCACTGGCAGCGCGCCCGCGACGAGCCGGACCGACGCCAGCAGTACCGTCTCACGCTGATGCACCGCGACGGCAGCCACCTGCCGATGGAGATCAACGTGGTCGGGACGCAGCAGGACGGCGAGTTCGCCGGGACTCACGGCTCGGTGCGTGACATTCGCGAGCGGGTGGCGCTCGAGAATGACCTGCGGCGCCAGGCCGACGAGCTTGAGCGGCTGGTAGACGTCCAGCGGACCCTGGGCGAGATCGCCCGGCGGATCGCGGAGGTCGACGACCCGGGCCAGACGCTGCAGCAGGTGGTGGATGCCTCCAAGCGGCTGCTCGGCTCGGACGGCGCGCACCTGACGCTGATGGACGACGAGGGCGGGAACCTGATCCCCATGGTCCTGGCCGGCGACACCGACGAGGGCACGCGGGCCTGGCTGCGCACCCAGCGCTTTCCGGTGGGCGGTGGCATCAACGGGCTGGCGGCGCAGGCCGGCGAGGCGGTCTGGACCGATGACTACCGGGCCGACCAGCGCGTCCCGCACGACCCGCACGACGAGTCGCCGGTTCGCCTGGAGCTGGGCGCGGTGGCGGTCGCGCCCCTGCGCGGGGCACGCGGCGAGGTGATCGGCACCCTGGCGATCACCTACCGGGAACCGCGCGCCATCGACCCGCGCGACGTGGCCCTGCTCGAGGAGCTGGCCGGCCAGGGCGCCATCGCGGCCCGCAACGCGGACCTGTGGGCCAGCCTCCGCCGCCAGGCCGACGAGCTGGCGCACTCCGCCGAGGCGCAGCGCACCCTGGCGACCCTCGCCGCCGAGATCAGCACCATCCGCGACCCCGGCAGCGTCCTGCGCCGCACCGTCGACGCCGCCCAGCGCCTGCTGCAGGCCGACCACGCGGTCATGAACCAGTTCGAGCCGGGAACCGACGTCCTGTACGACCTGTCGCCGGACGACGTGTCGCTGGTCCCCGGCTCGGGGCTGTCCACCGGCGTGGGAGTGGCCGGAACGGCCATCGCCGAGAAACGTGTGCGCTGGACGGGCAGCTACCTGGAGGACGACGGGTTCGTCCACTCGCCCGACGCCGACGCCTGGATTCGCGAGAAGGGGTTCCGCTCCCAGATGTCGGCGCCGCTGATCATCGACGAGGCGCCGATCGGAACCCTCACCGTGCACGCGCTGCGCCCCGACGCCTTCGGCCCCGCCGACGCCGAGCTGCTCGGGGCGCTGGCCAGCCACGCCGCCATCGTCCAGAACAATGCGCGGCTCTACGCCGATGCGCGCCACGCCGCCGACGAGCTGTCGCGGCTGGTGGAGGCGCAGCGCTCCCTCTCGGCCATCGCCACCCAGATCAGCTCGCTGCGCGACCCCCAGGTGATCCTGCAGCGGACCGTCGACGAGGCGCATCGGCTCATGGAGGCCGACCTGGCGCTCGTCAACCCGCTGGCAAGCGGCGGCCAGCTGCTCGACTGGGCGGTGGCCTATGCCCCCGTCGACCGGCTGCTCGACGACGTGACCGTGACGCCGGGCCACGGCGTGTCGGGCACCGCGCTGGCGGAGCAGCGAGTGGTGCGGACCGGCGACTACCTCAACGACCCGGCGTTCCGGCATACGCCCGAGCTCGACGCCTACATCGCGCGTCGCCGGATGACATCGGTGATGTCGGCGCCGCTCGTCAGCGGCACGGAGCCGATGGGCACGCTCACCGTCCAGTCCGCTCGACGCGGCGCGTTCAGCGACGACGACGCGCACCTGCTCGGCGCGCTCGCCGCCCAGGCCTCGGTGGCCATCACCAACGCGCGCCTGCTCGAGCAGCTGCAGCAATCGGAGCGTGGCTATCGCAACCTGGTCGACCACTCGCCGGACCTGGTCTGGTCGGTCGACGCCGAGGGCAGCTTCACGTACCTGGGCGAGTCACTGGAGCGGCTGACCGGCTTTCGGGTGGAGGAGCTGCTCGGCCGGCACTGGACCACCCTGCTCCTGCCGGAGTCGATGGCGGTGGGGGAATCGGCATGGCAGGCGGTTCAGGACCGACCGGCGGAGGACCTCCAGTTCCGGGTCATGCTCCCGCTCGCGGCCGGCGGCGGGATGGCGGCGGAGGTCAACATGGTCGCCACCGTGGTCGAGGGCCGTTTCGCGGGCGCGCAGGGATCCATCCGTGACATCCGCGAGCGCGAGCGGCTGGAGGAGGACCTGCGGCGCCAGGCGGCGGCGATCGCCGCCAACGAGGAGCGGGCCAACCTGGCGCGGGAGCTGCACGACTCGGTGACCCAGGCGCTGTTCAGCATGGGCCTGACCGCCCGTGCCCTGGAGCTGCTCCTCGACCGGGACCCGGATGCCGCGAAGCAGAAGGTGGCCGAGCTGCGCGAGCTGCAGAAGGACGCCCTGGCCGAGATGCGCACGCTGATCTTCGAGCTGCGCCCGCAGGGCCTTGAGGCCGATGGGCTGGCCCAGGCGCTGCGCAACCACGGTGCCGCCGTGCAGGGCCGGACCGGCCTGTCGGTGAGCGTCGAGGTGGAGTACGACGAGCGGCTGCCGCTGGATATCGAGGAGTCGCTGTATCGCATCGCGCAGGAGGCACTGCACAACGTGGTGAAGCACGCCAACGCGGAGCATGCCCGGATCGCGCTGCGTCAGGCCGGCCGCGAGCTCAGGCTCTCCGTGGAGGACGATGGCGTGGGCTTCGACCCGAGCCTGGCGGCACGCGGCCACCTGGGCCTGGTCGGCATGCGGCAGCGGGCCGACCGCATCGGCGGCGAGCTGGACATCCTCGGCCAGCCCGGCGGGGGATCGAAGGTGCGGGTCAGCCTGCCGCTGGCGCGTGCCGGCGTGGCGGAGCCGGCCTCGGCCTCGGCCGAATGACGTAGGCCGCGGCGGCGCTTCCGCCGTCGACCGCAGCGCCGCCCGCGCCTAGCATCCGCAGCCTGATGAGCGCCAGCGATCCGGGGAGCCTGAATGGCCATGCCGCGCGCGTGGCGGTGGTGGATGCCGACCGCCGCGTCCAGCAGTCGCTGGCCGAGGTCCTGCGCGTCGCCGGCGTCGACGTCGTCGGCACGGCCGGCGACGTGCGCTCCGCGCTCGAGCTGGTCAGCGCGCAGGAGCCGGGCGTCCTGCTGATCGACCCGCGCCTGCCCGACGTGGACGCCGGCGCTGCCCTCCTATCGAGCGTGCGCCTCGGCTGGCCGTCCACCCGGATCGTGGTCATGGGCTGGTCCGACTCCGGCGAGAGCCGCATGCCAGAGGTCTCGTCCTTCATCTCCAAGTCAGCGCCCAGCGAGGAGTTCGTGGCGGCCGCCGTGGCCGCCTGCGACTGCTGAGCTTCCGTCGCGCTGTGCGATGATCGCCGGGCATGTCCCCGGCCCGACTCCCGGCGCCGCTCGCAGCGATCATCGCCGTCTTCCACAACCGGTCGCTGCGCCGGGTGCTGCTGGCCTTCATCGGCTTCTCGCTGGCCGAGTGGGGGAGCTGGATCGCGATCCTGGTCTACGCCTATGCGCGAGGCGGCGCCACCGAGGCGGGCCTCGCCGCACTGATTCAGCTGGCGCCATCGGCGGTGGTGGCGCCGG
>JAPSGM010000275.1 GCA_031177555.1 Chloroflexota bacterium | reverse complement strand
GTCGGCGACCGCATAGGTCCATCGCGGCCCGTCGGCCGCGATCGCGCGAAGCGCATCGGCGATGGCGTCGATGTCCGCCTTCGTCGAGCCCAGGCCGAGGCTCATCCGGGCCGCCCCCGGCAGGCGTTCGTGATGGCCCGCCCTGGTACTGTCCAGGAGGCGCCGCATCTCGTCCTCTGCGACTCGGAGCAGCCGCACCATGAGTGGATGCGCGCAGAAGCAGCCGTGCCGGATGCCGATGCCGTGCTCGGCCGACAGCACCGCCGCCAGCAGGTCGTACGGCACGCCGCGCAGGTTGAAGGTCAGCAGGCCGACGCGCGGATGGTCGGCGGGCCACACCCGGTAGTGTTCGAACCCGTCGACAGTGGCCAGGACTTGCCGCGCGTGCGCCAGCAGCTCGCCCTCCTCCGCGGCGATGCGGTCCATGCCGGCCTCGGCCAGGGCGTCGCACGCCACGCCGAGTGCCACGGCGCCGACCACGTTCGGCGAGCCAGCCTCCTGGCGGTCCGGAAGATCCGCCCACAGCGTCTCCTCGACGGTGACGAGCTTGACCGCGCCTCCCCCGCGAAGGAACGGATCGCCAGCGGAGAGCCAGTCGCGCTCGCCGATGAGGGCGCCAGCGCCGTACGGCGCATACAGCTTGTGGCCCGACAGGGCCAGGAAGTCGATCCCGTCGCGCCGCATGTCGATCGGCGCATGGGGCGCCAGCTGCGCGGCGTCGACCAGCAGCCGCGCGCCGTTGTCGTGTGCCACACGCGCGATCTCGGCGACCGGCCAGATCTCGCCGGTCACATTGCTGGCCCCGGTGACGGCGACCAGGTGCGGATCGTCGCAGGACGGCAGGTCACGCAGCGCCGCCTCCAGCTGCTCGAGCATCTCGCCGGGCGACTCGGGAACCGGCAGGTAGCGGGCCCCGGCACAGCGTTTCCATGGCAGCAGGTTGGCGTGATGCTCGCCAGCGAAGGCCACGACGTGGGTCCCCGCCGGCAGCGTGCCGGCCAGCAGGTTGATCGAGTCGGTCGTGTTGCGAGTGATGATGACCGCGTCGTCCTCGCGGCCGTTCACGAAGCGCCGGATCGACTCGCGCGCGCCCTCGTAGGCGGCGGTCGAGGCGCGCGACTTGAAGCCCGCACCGCGGTGGACGCTCGAGTACCAGCCGAGCAGCTCGCCGACCGCGTCGCGCACCACCTGGAGCGCGGGGGCGGAGGCGGCATAGTCCAGGTTCACGTAACGCCGGTACTCGCCGGTGACGAGCGGGACTTCGGTATCGGCGCCCATCAGGCGCAGGCGGTCGCTGCCGTGGACCGGCGCGGGTTCGGTGGCCGTCATCGGCGACATCCTACGCCCACCGTCACGGCAGGAGCACCAGCTTTGCCGCCGCCAGCACCAGGACGAACGCCAGGGCGCGACGCAGGTTCAGGATGCTGAAGCGGGCCGCGCCCAGCCATGAGCCGATGGCGCCGCCGGCCACGACCGAACCGATCCACAGCGGAAGCGCCGTTGGCAGGCCGATGCCTCCGGTCAGGAGTCCGCCCAGCCCGGCGATCGAGTTGACGAGGATGAAGGCGCCCGACAGGCCGGCCGCCTCGCGCGTCCCCGTCCAGGCGGCCAGCACGAGCAGCGGCGTGAGGAAGATGCCGCCACCGGTCCCGGTCAGGCCGGCCAGCAGCCCGATCCCCGCCCCGGCAGCCACGCCCGCCAGGAGCGGCACGCCAGGGTGGTCCGCGCCGTCGGCGGCCTGGGTCGCCGTTGCCAGCCGCCACGCGCCGGTCAGCAGCACGAGGGCGACCAGCGGCCGGTACACCTCGCCCGGCAGTTCGATGCTGCCACCGACGAAGGCCATCGGAACCGATCCGGCCGCGAGCGGGACGAGCTCGCGCCAGGGCAGGTGCCCCGCGCGGGCGAAGCGAACGACCACGATGCTCGCCACAAACAGGTTGAGCACCAGCGCGGTCGGCCGCATGGTCGACGCCGCGACGCCGACGAGGGCCATCGCCGCCAGGTAGGCCGATGCGCCGGCGTGTCCCACGCTCGAATAGAGCAGCGCGGCCGCGAAGAAGAGCGCTGCCAGGACGAGCGCGTCTGGGGTCATCCCGCGATGGCAGAGGGGTCGTCGCGACGGAGCAGGATGCCGAGGTACGCCTTCCATGGCCCCACCTCGGCGTCGTGGGAGCCGGCCATCCCGGCGAAGATCTGGGAGACGTGGTCGAGGTCGTGGACGGCCCAGGTGGCCAGCAGCTCGCGCAGCGTCACCTCGCCGAGCGACGGATGCATGCCGCGCCTGTCGAGATCCTCCTCGGTCACGAGCTCCTCGAGACGGGCGAGGTTCTCGGCACGCAGGCGGGCGAAGTGCTCGACGAGATCGTCCAGGGTCGCATCGGTGTCACGGTCGGTGTGGGCGAATCGGTCGAACTTGTCGAAGGGGAGGTCGGTGCCGTGCTCCAGGATCCGTTGCGTCCGCTCGATCCAGTCGGTCAGCTCGCCGGTGATGAGGTGACCCACGACGTCGCGCGGACGCCAGCCGTTCGGAACGTCGGCAACATCGGTCCATGAGTCGGGCAGGCCGGCCAGCAGCGTCCGGAGCAGCACGGGCGTCCGTCGCAGCACGTCCGTGGTCTCGCCGATGAAGTCGTTCACGGCTTCGATCCTGCGAGGTCGCGATCGGCGTCGATGAAGGCGGTACCGAGCACGCGCGCCACTGTCGGGAAGGCGTGGATCGTATCGGCCAGGATGGCGAGCGGGATGTCGGCCCGGATGGCCAGCACGCACTCGTGGATCGCCTCGCTGACTGCGGGACCGGCCATGAACGCGCCGACCAGCTTGCGCTCCGCCCGGTCCACCACGATCGTCGCGTGCCCCTTGGCCTCCATCGTGTAGCCCTTCGCCGAGGTGCCGATGTCGACGGTGTACTCGGCGGCGTCGATGCCCCGCTCGCGGGCCTGCTCCAGCAGCAGCCCCACCGACGTCGTCTCGGGATCGGTGTAGGTGGCGCGCGGGATCGCATC
>JAPSGM010000274.1 GCA_031177555.1 Chloroflexota bacterium | reverse complement strand
CTGGCCACGTACATGGTGTTCCCGTCGCCGGAGAACGAGACGTCGTGCGCGTCCCCGAGCAGGCTCGTCGGCAGGTGCTGCGCGAGCTTCGGCTCGGGCCCACGCATGTCCACGACCTCGATGCCCGCCAACGCGGTGTTGACGGAGATCCAGTCCCCGCTCGGGTGAATCGTGACCGTATGCGATCCCGCCGTGGGGAAGGTCGCCTGGTAGCACCCGACATGCTCCGTCCGGAAGAGCCCGGTGCTCGCGTCGTAGTTCAGGCGGACGACGTCGATTCCGCCCTGCTCCGGCTCCGCCGACTCCAAGTTCTTCTGCTGGAGGCAATCAGACACGTGCGCGCCGACGACGAGCCAGTCGAATGCGAGGACGAGCAGGTCGCCGCGCACGTGCACGTCGTTCTGCCAGCCCGGGTCGGCGAAGCCGCCGGCCAGGAACGGGTGTGCCGGATCGGTGACGTCGAAGATCCGAGTGCCCGCGCCCATCGTGCCGACGAACGCGTAGTCGCGCACGTCACCGTTCGCGTCCACCCGTGACTGGAATTCGATGTCAGTCCCGACGAAACCGCACACGTTGGCGAGGTGTGCGATGTTCATCGCTGACCGCGGCACCAGGCCCGGAGTCGCCACCGCCTCGCAGGGCAGCGGCAGGTTATGCGCCGGATCGAGCGGGTCGCCGCCTTCCCCCTGGTGGCCCGCGACCATCGCCGGCGCGACGAGCACGAGGGCGAGCAATGCTGCGAGCGGCAGCATGCGGGGCATTGGGAACGCGCGGGACGGGAGCGCGCGGCTGGTAGCAGTCCGCCGGACCACGAGGAACCTCCTCCACGAAAGCGGCACGAGTCATTGACCCGGGTACAGCTCGGGACGTCCTCGCGGGCTGCAAGATCGGGACCAGTGCGCCCGACCTCAGCCGATCTGGCCTACAGCGTCTTTCGTCCGCTAACCTCGCGCGGATGGGCAAGGTCATCTACTCCATGAACGTGTCGCTGGACGGGTATGTCGAGACTCCGGACCACTCCCTCGCCTGGACCGTTGTCGACGAAGAGATCCACTCCTGGTGGAACGAGCAGGTGCGCCAGGCCGACGCGTTCCTGTGGGGCCGCCGGCTGTTCGAGCTGATGGCCGCATACTGGCCGCACGCCTCGGAGGACCCGGCGGCCACTCCGGTGATGCGCGAGTTCGCCGAGATCGTCAATCCGAAGCCCAAGGTCGTGTTCTCGTCGTCGCTGTCCGAGGTTGGCTGGAACGGCCGGCTCATGCGCGGAGACGTGGGCGAGGCGCTGTCCCAGCTGCGACGGGAGTTCGACGGTGACCTGGACATCGGCGGACCCAACTTGGCGAAGCAGTTCATCCGCCGGGGCCTGGTGGACGAGTACCGGCTGGTCATCCATCCGGTGATCATCGGCGCGGGAACGCCGTTCTTCCCGGCTCTGGATGGACCGATGCGGCTGCGGCAGACCGAGACTCATCGGTTCCGGTCGGGTGCCCTGGCGGTGGGGTACTCGGCCGAGAAGTAGGCGGCAGCGAAATTGCATCGGCTCCTGCGGTCGTGGCGGACGTGGCGCGCGAGGACTTCGACCGGCTGCTGTTGAGCGACAATCCGGCGGCGGCGGTCCGCCAGGCGCTGGCCGATGGGTCGCTCGACAGGCTGATCCCGGAGATCCGACGCGAGATGGACGTGCCGCAGCGGACGCGTTACCACCACCTGCCAGTGCTGGAGCACAGCCTGCAGACCATGGCGCTCATGCCGCCGCGGCTGGACGAGCGGCTGGCGGGGCTCTTCCACGACATCGGGAAGCGACGGACGACCACGATCAAGGAGCGGACCGGGGAGGAGCAGTACATCGGTCATGCCGGGGCGGGCGCCACCATGACGCGGGCCATCCTCGAGCGCCTCGGATACGAGCGCCACCTGATCGAGCGCGTCGTCCGCTGGATCGCGCGGCACATGGACCTGCACATGGCCGCGCGCGACGGCACCTCGCTGAAGGCGCGCCGCAAGCTGCTGGGCAAGGTGGGGGAGGATCTGGAGGTCCTGCAGCACCTGCAGCTGGCCGATATCGCCAGCATGGCGCCGCAGATCGCCGAGGAGCACGGGCGTCGGGCGCGCGAGTACCACGAGCTGCTGGCGACCACGCCGCGGGCCGAGTAGCGGTCGCTGCCCGGGCTTGCGTCGGCCCCGATAATCCGTGCACAACACCTGGCTTTGGCTTGGAGGGAGCCACCGTGACCGTGTCCGGAGAATGGATCTGCAAGGCCTGCTGGCAGAAGAACCGAGCCCGCGACGAGGTGTGCTGGCGCTGCAAGGCGCCGCCGGACGCCAGCGCCGACGAGGTCGCGCAGGCCCAGCAGGGGCTCGAGGCGAGGCGCGAGCGCGCCAGCAAGGTGCCCGACGCCGTCGTTGCCGTCCCGGTGGTCGTGTTTCGCGGATACGCCAAGGCGTGGCAGCGTGGCGGGCTGTCGCTGTTCGGGTTGCTGCTGCTTTTCGCGCTCGGCGGCGTCACCGACCTGCTCTGGTTCGGTCTGACCATCGGCTTCGGCCTTGGCCTGTTCATCACCGGCCTGGTGGCAGCCGAGGTGGCCGAGGGCATGCGCGAGCGCGAGCTGTGGGCCTACCTGGCCGGCATCGCCTTGTCGGTGGCCGGAGGCCTCGGCTCGGTCCTGGCGTTCTCCATCTTCGCGCCCGATCTCATCAGCCCGACTGCCATCCGGTTCAGCAGCGTGGTCGTCTTCGGCGGGGCGGCGGTGGCCGCGGTCGCCGGGCTGGTGCTGCTGCTGCGCAACAGGGTCCCGGTCGGCTAGGACGTCGCGGGTGCTCCACCAGTCGCGCCAGGCGTAGCGCGCCGGGAGTCGGGAGGCGGCGCCGGCGCCCCGGGGTCAGCCCAACGTGGCGTCGAACAGCTCCCAGCCTTCGGGGACGCCGCGCAGGCCCACCGTGCCCAGCGGGGCGAAGGTGAGGTCCGTGCCCGTCGCCAGATCACGGACCGTGCGGGTCACGACGACCCGTC
>JAPSGM010000091.1 GCA_031177555.1 Chloroflexota bacterium | reverse complement strand
TGCTGCTCCACGCGGTCGTCGTCGGCGATCTTCTCGTCGAAGGCCAGGCCGTAGCTGAAGCCGGAGCAGCCCCCGCTCTTGACGAAGAGGCGCAGCACCGCGTCCGCCTTGCCCTCGCGCGACCGCAGCTCGAGCACCTTGGCGGCGGCGGCGTCGGTCAACGTGACGAGCAGCTGCTCGGACGGGGCCGGCATCCCCTGCGGGGTGCCCTGCGGCGTCGTCTCGGACATCGTCATGAGATGAGTTCCTCTCGCGTGTGGGTATGTCGCTACGGAAAGTATAGCAAGCGGCTCGCGCACGCCCCGTCAATGGCCCTCCGGGACCGATGCAGACCATTCCCAGCGGGGACTGGCAGATGCCGTTGGCCCGCCAGAGCGGGCCAAACCGCACGGGGCCGCCCGCTCCGGTGCCCGATGGCCCCTTCCAGCGGGCCGAGGTTGCGGGCTGCTGGGACAGCCGACGGGACCCATCCGAATGTGCGCGCCGGTACACTAAGCCTCCCGACCTGGCTAGAAGAGGCTCACGCACGTGAAGCTTGCATCCCGCATGGAGCGGATCGGGACCGAGACCGCCTTCGAGGCGGCAGCGCGTGCCCGGGCGCTGGAGGCCACCGGCCGCGACGTGATCCACCTGGAGCTCGGCGAGCCCGACTTCGACACGCCGCGCCACGTGGGCGAGGCCACCGTCCGTGCCCTCCTAAACGAGCGCATGACCCACTACACGCCGGCCACCGGCATCGCGCCGCTCAAGGAGGCGATCGTCGCCGACGTGAGCCGCTGGAAGGGAATCCAGGCCACCCCCGACCAGGTGGTCGTGACGCCCGGCGCCAAGCCAATCATGTTCTACGCCATGCTGGCCCTGGTCGACGAGGGCGACGAGGTCATCTACCCCAATCCCGGCTTCCCGATCTACGAGTCGATGATCGCCTACGTCGGCGGCACGCCCGTCCCCGCGCCGCTGCGCGAGGCGAGCGAGTTCCGCATGGACGTGGCCGAGGTGGCCACGCTGGTGACCGATCGGACGCGGATGATCGTCCTGAACTCGCCGCACAACCCGACCGGCTCGATCCTGACCGCCGACGACATCCGCGAGATCGCCCGCATCGCGCTCGAGCGCGACCTGGTGGTCCTGGCCGATGAGATCTACGGCCGGCTGCAGTACGACGGCGAGCCGCTCTCGATCGCGACCCTGCCCGGCATGGCGGAGCGCACGATCACGCTCGACGGCTTCAGCAAGACGTTCGCGATGACCGGCTGGCGGCTGGGCTACGGGATCGTGCCGGACTGGCTGGCCCCCTCGTTCAGCCGCCTGGTGATCAACAGCGTGTCGTGCACCAACGCCTTCGCCCAGGCCGGCGCCGTGGCGGCGCTCGCCGGGCCGCAGGACGAGCCGCAGCGCTTCCGCGAGGAGTTCATGGCTCGCCGCCGGCTGATCGTGGAGGGACTGAACGCCATCCCGGGGGTGAGCGCGGTGACGCCGCGCGGCGCGTTCTACGCATTCCCGAACGTCTCGTCATTCGGGCGCACGTCGAACGAGATCGCCGACCACCTGCTCTACGATGCCGGCGTCTGCGTGCTGTCGGGCACCGCCTTCGGGAGCAGTGGCGAGGGCTACGTGCGCCTCAGCTACGCGAACTCGCAGGAGAACATCGGCCGCGCGCTGGAGCGCATGGGCGAGTCGCTGGCGAAGCTCGAACGGACCGGGGAGCTGGCAGGCGCGGGTTCCGTGGGCTCATGACGGCCACGCGCCCGTCAGCAGAGACCGTCGACGCCCTGTACGAGCGGGCGACGGGCTCCTTCGACGACTGGGAGCTGGTCAAGGACGTCATCGACGAGCTGATCGACCTGTCGCTGAACTATCGCCAGTCCGGCCATCCGGGCGGGTCGCGGTCCAAGGTTCACCTCTTCCTGGCCCTGCTCCTCTCCGGCGCCATGCGCTGGGACCTGCGTCGCCCGTGGCTGCCCTTCGCCGACCGCTTCGTACTGTCCGCCGGCCACACCGTGCCGCTGGTGTACACGACCCTGGCCGCGCTGAACGAGATCCTGCGGACGCGCTTCGAGCGCACCGGCAACGAGCGGTTCGCCTTCCCCGATGACGGCCGCTGGGCGCTCACCTGGGAGGATCTGCTCAAACTGCGGCGCCGCGGCGGCCTGCCGGGCCACGCCGAGATGGAGGGCAAGACCCTCTTCCTCAAGTTCAACACCGGTCCCTCCGGGCACGGCATGCCGCCCTCCGCCGGCGAGGCGGTGGCGCTCAAGCTGGCCGGCGTCGAGGAGGTCAAGGTCTTCGTGGTCGAGGGCGAGGGCGGCCTGACGCCCGGCGCCAGCCACGAGACGCGCAACTCCGCCTGGGGCCTCGGCCTGGAGAACCTCGTCTTCCTGGTGGACTGGAACGACTACGGCATCGATGACGTGGCCATCAGCCAGGTGGTGCACGGCACGCCGACCGACTGGTTCACGCCGTATGGCTGGCGCATCAACGGCACCGAGTCCGGGTCGGAGTGGGCGCCGGTGACCCGCGCCGTGCTGGAGGCGGCCCGCGGCGAGAACCCGGAGCGCGTCCCGTCCATGGCCTGGTTCCGCACGCGCAAGGGACGCGGCTACGGCAAGTACGACAACAAGAGCCACGGCAGCCCGCATGCCATGAACTCACCGGAGTTCTGGACGGTGCGGCACGGCTTCATGGAGCGCCACGGCGTCGAGTACGCCGGCGTGGACGAGCCGGCGCCATCGGATGGGGCCGAACGCGAGGCGCAGGCCCGTCACAACCTGGCGGTGGCCATCGGCGTCCTGCGCGCCAACGAGGCGGTGGTCGACGCCGTGAGCGATCGGCTCCTGGAGCTGGCGGCATCGGTCCCGGAGCGGCCGGAGGGCTTCCGCTTGGGCGGGCGCGGGCCCGCGATCTTCGACGACGGGCGTTTCACCGACGTCTCGGCGTACCCCGCCGAGCTGTGGAAGTCGCCCGGCGAGAAGGCCCCCAACCGCGCCGCCCTGGCGGCCTGGGGCGCCTGGGTCAACGCCACCGCCCGGGCGGAGTACGACCGGCCGCTGTTCATCGCCTGCAGCGCCGACCTGGCGGAGTCGACCAACATCGCCGGCTTCGCCAAGGACTGGGAGGACCTGCCCGGCTGGGGCTGGTACGACCGCGACAGCAACACGCGCGGCGCGCTCCTGCCGCAGGAGATCACCGAGTTCACCAACGCCGGGGTCAGCGTGGGCATCGCCACCGTCAACCTGGCCGATGACCCCTTCACCGCCTTCAACGGCTTCTGGACGGCCTGCTCCACCTACGGGTCGTTCAGCTACCTCAAGTACGGCCCGATGCGCCTCTTCAGCCAGCTCGCCCAGGACTGCGAGCTGAAGGTCGGCAAGGTCATCTGGGTGGCCGGCCACTCCGGGCCGGAGACCGCCGAGGACTCGCGCACCCACTTCGGGATCTTCGCCACCGGCGTCACGCAGCTCTTCCCCGAGGGCCACGTCATCGACCTGCACCCGTGGGAGTACAACGAGGTCCCGGTGGTGCTGGCCGCGGCGCTGGCGCGGGACGTGCCCATCGTGGCGCTGCACCTGACCCGCCCCTCGGTCGAGATCCCGGACCGCGAGGCGCTCGGCATGGACTCGCACCTGACCGCCGCGCGGGGCGCATACGTCCTGCGCCGGCCCTCACCGGACCGCCCGAGCGCCGGGACGGTCTACGTGCAGGGCACGATGAGCACCGCCAACCTGGTAAAGGTCCTCCCCGAGATCGAGCGCCAGGACCTGAACGTGCGCATCGTGGCGGCCATCAGCCCGCAGCTGTTCCGCATGCAGGACGCCGCCTACCGCGACGAATTGTGCTCGCCCTCGGACCGATGGGACGGCATGGCCATCACCAACCGCGCCTTCAAGCTCATGCGCGACTGGGTCGACGGCCCGATCGCCGAGGAGTACTCGCTCAGCTCCGACTGGGATGACCGCTGGCGCACCGGCGGCTCGGTCGACGAGGTCATCGACGAGGCGCACCTCGGCCCGGGCCACATCCTGGAGGGGATCGAGCGTTACGTGCGCGACCGCGAGTCCCGGCTGCGCCGCCTGCGCGACCTGGTCACCTCGGTCGAGCGCGGCCACGACGCGTAGCGGATATGCCGGAGCTCAAGCCCGCCCCGTACGAGCACCGTCGGCCACGCCGGCCCCGCTACCTGCCGCGACGGACCGAGCCGCCGCCACAGCGCGCGGCGCCGCCGGACATGCGGATCATGATCTACATCGGGATCGCGCTGGCCGCGGCGCTGGCGGCGCTGGCCACGCCCTACGTCGTCGGCTACCTGCTGGAGTGGCTCTTCGGGTAGTTCGGCGATGGCGCCGCGCCGCGCGACCGGCCCTCGTCAGGTGCTGGCGGCGGTCCAGACCAGTACGCGCCCCTCGGCGACTCTGACCGCCGGCCGGATGAGGTCCGGCAGCTCGATCGGGTAGGCGCGCTCGTCGTCGGCGTAGCCGCCCTGCTCGCGCCACCGATCGCGGCTGTTGGCGAGCTGGCCCTTCAGGTCGAAGCTGGCGCCGTGGCAGGGGCAGCGCAGGTCCTGCCAGCCCTGGCGGAAGCGCAGCGTGCAGCCCATGTGGGTGCACACCGATGAGAGGGCGCGAATCTCGCCGCCGTCGTTGACCACGAACCCGTCGAAGGCTGTCGTCGAGAAGCGCACGGCGCCACCGGGCGGGAGGTCGGCCATCGTCGCCACCTCGACCCACTCGCCGGCGCCGGAGATGAGGTCGCTGCCGTCGTCCCAGATCGGGTCGCGGGGCTGGCCGTCCGGTGGCCGCAGCACGCTCGCGGCGAGCCCGCCGGCCGCGATCCCGGCGGCCCCGATGACACTGCCGGCCAGGAGCTGTCGGCGGGAGATGCGGACGCGCGAGATCCCGCCCAGCCCAGGACGCACCGGGGGCGGAACCCGTACGGCCGCGATCCCATCGTCGGCTGCGCGCATCCGCAGCCGCAGCTGGTCGACGAAGGCCGGATCGGGCGCGCCGCCGTCCGGATCCGCCGCCGCGGAGATCTCCGCCGCCAGGCGTGCCATCTCGGCTTCGTCGCGGTCGCCGATGTCGTCGGGCGAGGGGCGGCCGCCGGCGATCAGCGAGTCGAGGTAGCGGTCGAAGCGCTGGGCCGCCTCCGGCTCGCCGGACATCGGGTCGGGCGTGGGCTCGAAGCCGCGCTCGTCAGCCATGGTCGTCTCCCAGCAGGGCAGCCTTGCGCAGCGCGCGGTACTGCAGGATCTTCGCGTTGCCGTGGCTGATCCCCATCCGCTCGGCCGTCTCGGCCACGGACAGGCGCTGCAGGAAGCGCAGCTCGAGCACGCGGGCGTAACGGTCGGGGAGCTGGGCCAGCAGCCGCCGCACCCGCGCCACCGCGGCGCTGTCCTCGCCCGGCCGCTCGCGCGCGGGTGCCGGCTCCATCGGCTCCCAGCCCGGGGCCACCTGCTCGGTGCCGATCACCGGCAGCCGGTAGAACGCGCGCCAGTAGTCGGCGATCGCGTTCTGGCTGACACGGTACAGCCAGCTCACGATCTGGCCGCGGTCGCGCGACGTGTCGAGCTGCTCGATGGCTCGCATGAACACCTGTGCCGTCAGATCCTCCGCGTCCGGGCGGTTGCCCACCCTGGCATGAACGAACCGATAGATCGCTACGACCTGCTCGTCGTAGATCTCCTCGAAGCGGCCGCGCTGGTCGGCGGGACGGGCGTCGGGGTCGGCCATCGCCTCAGGTACGCGGCCGGTTACGGCGCGAGCGCTCAGCCGCCGGGCCGCGGGCGCAGGGGCGCCAGAAGGGCCGCGACCTCCTCCAGGAACCGGGCATCGGTCTCACCGTAGGCCGCTGCATCGGACCCGTCGATGTCGATCTCGCCGACCACGTGGCCCTCCGCGAAGATCGGCACTACGATCTCGCTGCGGGTGCTGGCGAAGCACGCGAGGTAGCGAGGATCGGCGGTGACGTCGTCCACGATCTCCGTCCGCCCCGATGCGGCGGCGGCACCGCAGATGCCCACTCCCAGCGGGATGCGGGTGTGCTCGGTGGCCTCCGGGCCGGTCCAGGGACCCAGCACCAGCTCGCCGGCGTCGGCGTCGAGCCAGTAGATGCCCACCCAGTCGTAGTGGCCGAAGCGGTTGTGCAGCTCGTCGACCACGCGCTGGGCGGCGGCCTTGGGTCCCGGAGCCTCGGCAATCAGGGCGCGGAGCAGGTTGAGGGCATCGCCGTGCTCGACCGGGCGCTCCTCGATGGCGATAGGGTGGCCCATGGCTGGCCCGACGCTACTGCTGCGACGCCCAGCGATCGGCCCAGCGGTCGATGCCGGTGATGGCCCGCCGCAGGTCGGATCCCTTGTCGGTGAGGGAGTACTCGACCCAGGGCGGCGTCTCGGAGACCAGGTTGCGGTCGATGAGGCCCTCGTCCTCCAGCAGCTTGAGCCGCTGGGAGAGCGTTGCCGAGTTCGCCCCGCCCAGGGCGTCCTGCAGCTCGCAGAAGCGCTGGGTCCGCGTGCCCAGCTCGCGCACGATGCGCAGCACCCACTTCTGCCCGAGGATGTTCAGGGCGGCGGTGGCGGCGCACTCGGCGCGCTGGGCGGCCGCACGGCGCTCGGCGCGCGAGCGATGCGGTACGGGGGGCGGCGGCTGGAGCCCGGCGACCATCAGGCGCCGGACGATAGCACCGCCCCCCGGGAGGGTCAAACCTCGCGCGGAGGCGGCTACTCGACGTGAACGACCATGTTCATGTTCGCGTGGAACAGGCAGGTGACGTCGTAGTCCCCGGCCTCGTCGAAGGTGATCTCGACCGACTCGCCGGCCGCCACCTGCTCGTCGAAGCGCGCGTCGTCGGCGGCGCTGCCGTTCGTTCCCTCGGTGACGGTGTGGGCGGCGGTGTCGCCGTTGACGAAGCGCACGGTGTCGCCCACCGAGACGGTGATCTCGGTCGGATCGAACGCGAAGTTGACGAGGTCGACCTGCATCGCCTGGCCCCCATCCTCTGACGCCTCGGCGCTCGCCTCCTCGCTCTCCTCCATGCTGGCCTCGGTGCTCGCCGTGCTCTCGTCGGCCGAGGCCGTCGATTCCGCGCTCGCCCCGGTCTGGGCCGTGCAGGCCGCCAGCGCCAGGACCAGCGCAGCCAGCAGGCTGATCGCAATCGGGATCGGGCGGGAGGGAGTTCGGTCCAGGGTTCGGTCCGTAGAGCGCATGGATCACCCCTTGCTATGGCTGTACGTGTGAAGGGCGGGACCCGTGCCGCCCCGTCCAGGCCGCTCGGGTCTTCGCCCACCTGCTGATACGGGCGGGGTTTCGCGGCCGAGCCAGGCCACGCAGC
>JAPSGM010000273.1 GCA_031177555.1 Chloroflexota bacterium | reverse complement strand
CCCGCAGCGCGGCGGACTGGCCCGCGGCGCGAGGCGCAGCCGCCTGGCTGGCGCAGCAGCAGGCTGCGCAAGGTCCACGTCCTCGGGGGCTAGCGACCGCGTGTCGGTCCGGCGCTCCCCGGGGACGAGAACCGCGCCCGGTAGGAACGCGCCACCGCCAGGAGGAGGTCCTCGTCGGAGAGGTCCGAAGGGGCGGGACGGGCGCCGAGCCTGTCGACCAGGACCGCGGCGATGTGCGCCGCCAACTGGGCGCGAGCCGCAGCATCCAGGCTGTCACGGCGGGCCAGGAAGGATCGGACCAGCCCGTACTCGCGCTCGGTGAGCGCCGAGGTGTCCAGCGCGAGTGGGGCAAGCCCCTCGTCCCCCAGCGCGAGCGGCTGCGGGGCCGGCATGGCGCGATCACGGATCACCATGGTGCCGGCGGCCAGGTCGCCCAGCCGCTGGTGCCGCGAGGTGACGATCATGGACACCACCGCCAGGAACGGCAGCAGGAACACATCCAGGATGCGCACCAGGTTGCGGACCATGATCGCCGCAAAACCGGCCGGCTGGCCGTTGGTGCGGATGACGCGGATGCCCTGAGCTCGCTTGCCGGGAGTGCGGCCTGCCCACAGCGCCTCGAAGAGCGGGAAGTACAGCCACAGGATCGCGAAGACCAGGACGGCGAGGGCCACGGCTTCGCCGGTCCCGCCGATCCCCCCGACCAGGAAGCCGATGAGCACCGGGACCAGGATGGCGGCCTGGATCAGGCTATCCACCATCACGGCGATCAGGCGCGAGCCGAGGCCGGCGACGTCCGCCCGCAGGCGCACCGCCTCCGGCGTGACGGTCGCCCCGCCGAGACCATGCTGACCCATCGCGCCACCTCCGACGTTGCCGCGTCCGAGCCGGCCAGGGGCGGAGGACCCTAAACTCGGCCGCGGGTGGACCTCGATTCTTACATCGATCGGCATCGCGACCAATGGCGCTCGCTGGAGGCCGCCGTCGGCCGCGCCAACAGCGGCCGGGGCTCGGGGGCGGACGTCTCCGAGCTCATTCGCCTCTACCTGCGGGCGTCATCCCACCTGGCCGAGGTGCAGTCGCGGTACCACGACCCTGCGCTCGAGGACTACCTGAACGGCCTGGTCGGCGGCGCGCACGCCGCCATCTACGGCACCGAGGCGCGCTCCCTGCGGTCGATCCTGGCCGTCTTCGGCGCCCGCTACCGATTGGCGTTGCGCCGCAGCCTGCGGCCGATCTTGGTGGTCGCGGCGCTGCTGGGCAGCGTGCTGCTGGCCACCGACCTGTGGGTGGCCACCTCGCCCGAGGCACAGGCGGGCGTGCTGCCGCCTGCCGCCCGCGAGGCGCTGACCCGCGTGGAGGACGGCGCCGTGACCGTCGACGTGCCGGCGCCGGCGGTTTCGACGCTCATCTTCCAGAACAATGTGCAGGTGGCCTTCATGGCCTTCGCGCTGGGCGTGACCTTCGGGATCGGGACGCTGTGGGTGATCGTCCAGAACGCTGTCTTCATCGGCGTGCTGGCCGGGGCCTTCCATGGGGCCGGCCACGCGGCACAGTTCTGGGCGCTGGTGCTACCGCACGGGTTCCTGGAGCTGATCGCCATCTCCATCGCCGGCGGCTCGGGCCTGCGCATGGGCTGGGCGCTGGTCGAGCCAGGAGATCGGCATCGGCTCACCGCGCTGGCGGATGAGGCGCGGGACGCGGTGCTGGTGGTCATCGGCGTCATTCCCGCCTTCGCGGTGGCGGCACTGATCGAGGGGTTCGTGACCGGGCGCACGGGGCAGCCGCTCCTCGAGGTCGCCATCGGCGCCGTGGTCGCGGCGGCCTACCTGGCGCTCCTCTTCGGGCCCCCGCCCGCTAGAGGCGTCCGAACGCCTTGATGCGCAGGTACTCGTCGGCGATGCGGCCGGCGAGCTGGGGCGGCTCGAGGTCGAAGGTCGGGGCGCCCGTGCGGCGCAGCAGTCCGGCGGCCGTGTCGCGCCAGGCGAGGAAGGCCGTGGCCGCCGCCTTGTCGTAGGCCTCGGCGGACGAGGCCGGAACCGCTGCGGCCAGGGCCTCGGCCTCCGGATCGCGCACCCCGGCCACCAGCACGACGTGGCGCGCGAGCAGCACGGGCACCGCATCCAGCAGCGGCTCCATCACCGATCGCTCGGACAGGTCGGTGAACAGCACCAGCAGGGCTCGCCGCCGGTGCCGCCGCAGCAGCGCGCTGAAGGCGGCACGGTAGTTCGGCGCCTCCAGCGTGGGCTCCAGCCCGAACAGCAGGTCCACGATCCGATGCGGCTGGTCACGGCCCGCGCGCGGGTCCAGCTGGGCGCGGACCTCCCGGCCGAAGGCGACGACGCCCACGTGGTCGCCGATGCGCGCGCCGAGCTCGGCGACCGCGACGGCCGCATCCAGGGCGTGCTCGAACCGGGAGACGCCCATGACCTGCGCGGCCATGGCCCGGCTGGCGTCGAGCAGCACGATCAGCTGCTGGTTGCGGTCCTCGCGGAACTGGTTGGCGATGGCCTTCGTGGAGCGGGCGGTGGCGCGCCAGTTGATGCGGCGGAACTCGTCGTCGGGTAGGTAGTCGCGCAGGGCTTCGAAGTCGCTTCCCCCGCCGCGGACCGCCGAGGATCGCAGCCCGGCCTGCAGCAGCCGGCCACGCCGCAGCCGCAGCTCCACCTCCTCGCGCCCGCGCAGCGCCGGGTACACCTTGATCCGCTGTGTCGCGGAGATGGTCGCCTGGCGGCCGGCGAGCCGCAGCGGTCCGGACGTCCGCACCGTCAGGGGCCCGACGGCGAACCGCCCGCGCCGGCTCGGCTCGATCTCCGCCGCCAGCTCCGCCCAGCCGCCGGCGGCGATCGCCGTCCGATGGCGGCGCGGCATGCGTTGCAGCGACGGGGGAGTGGCGTCGTGCAGCGCGATCTCCAGCCGGCGCCCGGTGGGGTTGTGAGCGTGCAGCGTCACGGCCGAAGGCCTGCCCAGGCGCACCACCGACGGCGTGTCGCGCCGGACCTGGAGCGCGGCGGGCGCGGGCGCGAGCAGCTTCCTGCAC
>JAPSGM010000272.1 GCA_031177555.1 Chloroflexota bacterium | reverse complement strand
GCGGCGCGAACGGGTTGTCCGGAGGGATGGCGTACGGGCGGTCGCCGGACAGCGCCCCGTCGACGTCCAGGCGCAGGATCTTGCCCAGCAGCACGTCGGTGTTCTGGCCGTTGTCGTGTGGGTCGCCGCCCAAGCCGCCGTCGCCCAACCCCAGGTACAGGTAGCCGTCCGGCCCGAAGGCCAGCTGGCCGCCGTTGTGGTTCTCGTAGGGCTGGTCCACGGTCAGCAGGATCCGCTCGCTCGCCGGGTCGGCCGTGCGCCGGTCCGCGGCCGCGCGCAGCTCGGAGACGACCGTCGCCCCGTCGCCGGCGCGGCTGTAGTGGACGAACAGCCGGCCGTTGGCGCCGTATTCCGGGTGAAACGCGATGCCCAGCAGTCCCTGCTCCCCGCCGGAGCGGATGCGGTCGCGCAGGTCCACGAACGGCCCGCGGAGCAGCGTCCCGTCGCGCTCGATGACCCGCACGCGCCCGGCGAGCTCCAGGACGAAGAGCCGCCCCGACCCGTCGCCGGCGTTGGCGATCCCGACCGGAGCGTCCAGGCCATCCGCGACGCGCTCCAGGTCCAGCGCGTCCGGGCCGCTGGGCAGCGGCGCGATGGTCGAGCCGCCGACCGATGCGGACGGCCCGGGCGTCGCGGTGCGACGCTCCGTCGCGCTCGCCGCGGCGGCCGGGGAGGGGTACGTCGCCGACGATGGCGCGCTCGGGCCGCCGCAGGCGGCCGCGAGAAGCAGCACGGCCAGCACCGTCGCGACGGGGGTGCGGCGCGGGCACGTGGCGTCGGCTGGCAGCGGCATCGGGCGGGAGCCTACCCGGAATCCCCGCGGGCCGCCGAGCGGGCCATCGTCGAGGCTGCGTCACTCTCCGCGAGCGCATCGGGTAGGGTTTCGGCTGGACCGATGACGACCAGCCGATCGAGGACGCGGCGCAGTCCGGCCGCCACAGCTCGCGCTCGCCCATCCGAGGCGGCCGCGCCTGCCCTCGAGGTCAGGGAGCCCGGCCCGCGGGAGATCGGCACGCGACGGACGATCGTGATCGAGCGAATCAGCCCCGAGCTGGACGGCGGACGCCACGCGGTGAAGCGCGTCGTCGGCGATGACCTGCTGGTGACCGCCGACATCTTTGCCGACGGCCACGACCTGCTCGACGCCGCGCTCCTGCTGCGGGCCGAGGACGCGGCCGACGATGCCTGGCTGGAGGTCCCGATGCGGCCGGTCGACAACGATCGCTGGTCGGGCCGCATCCGCCTGGAGCGCAATGCCCGTCACCGCTTTGCCATCGAGGCCTGGCGCGACCGCTACGGGACGCTGCGGTCCGCGCTGGCCAAGAAGGTCGAGGCCGACGTGCCGTACGCCACCGAGATCGCGGAGGGCGCCGCACTCCTCGGTGAGGCGCGCCAGCGCGCATCGGGCCGGGACGCCAGCCGCCTGGCCGATGCCCTGTCCGCCCTGCGTCGGGCGCGTGCCGACCACGCTCGGGCCGCGATCCTGCTCGACGAGGACCTGCTGGACGTGGCGCGGCGCCACCCGGACCGGCGCGCCGCCACGCGGTCGGCCGAGCTGCCGCTGATGGTCGACCGCGAGCGGGCGAGGTTCAGCGCCTGGTACGAGCTCTTTCCGCGCTCGCAGGGCCGAGACCCCAGGAAGCCGCGCGCGACCACGCTGGCGGAGGCCGCCTGGCGGCTGCCCGAGATCGCCGACCTCGGCTTCGACGTGGTGTACCTGCCGCCGATCAACCCCATCGGCGTCACGAACCGCAAGGGCCGGAACAACTCGCTCACGGCCGCCGCCGGGGACGTGGGCAGCCCGTACGCCATCGGCTCCTCGGACGGCGGGCACGACGCCGTGGCGCCGGAGCTGGGGGGCCTGGAGGCGTTCGAGCGCTTCCGTCGCGCCACCGAGGATGCCGGCATGGAGGTGGCGCTGGACATCGCCATCCAGGCCTCGCCGGACCACCCCTGGGTCCATGAGCACCCCGGATGGTTCCGTCACGCGCCGGACGGCACCATCAAGTTCGCCGAGAACCCGCCGAAGAAGTACCAGGACATCTACCCGGTCGAGTTCGGCAACGACGAACCGCATGCCCGCGCCGCCCTGTGGCGCGCCTGGCTGGACGTCTTCCTGGCCTGGGTCGGTCGCGGCGTCAAGGTCTTCCGCGTGGACAACCCGCACACCAAGCCGATCCCCTTCTGGGAGTGGTTGATCGCCGAGGTCCAGCGCGATCACCCCGACGTGGTGTTCCTGTCCGAGGCCTTCACCCGGCCCAAGATGATGCGCCAGCTGGCCAAGATCGGTTTCACCCAGAGCTACACCTACTTCACCTGGCGCGAGTCGCGCGACGAGCTGCGCGACTACCTCAGCGAGCTGACCCAGTCGGAGATGCGGGAGTACTTCCGCGGCAACCTGTTCGCCAACACACCGGACATCAACCCGCACCACACCGACCACGGGCGTCCGGCGTTCGTCATCCGGACCGTGCTGGCGGCGACCCTGTCGTCGAGCTACGGCATCTACTCCGGCTGGGAGCTGTGCGAGAGCGCGCGGCTGGACGGCCGCGAGGAGTACCTGGACAGTGAGAAGTACGAGATCCGGGCCCGGAACTGGGACGCGCCGGGCAACATCAAGGGCCTGGTGCGCGATCTGAACAGGCTGCGCCGCGACTGGCGGGCGCTGCGGCTGTACGACAACCTGCGCTTCGAGTCGGTCACCGGGGGGCGCACCCTCTTCTACCGCAAGGCGCTCCCCGACGGCGATCCGGACCCGCTGACCGGCTTCCCGCACCGCTGGAAGGACCCGGTCTACGTCGCCGTCGACTGTGACCCGCGGGTGCCGGAGCGCGCGTTCCTGCATCCGGATCTGCCGGCCATCGGCATCGGCTGGGACGAGCCCTATGAGCTCGTCGACCTGCTGAGCGGCCGAGCCCGGCGGGAACGCGGAGCGGACCTGGCCGTCGATCTCGACCCGGCCGGCACGCCGTTCACCATCTTCACCATCCGCCCGCTGGCCCGATGACGAGCCAACCCGGAAGGAAGCACGGCCCGCCGGGTACGCTCTCGGGCGTGACCCAGATCAG
>JAPSGM010000090.1 GCA_031177555.1 Chloroflexota bacterium | reverse complement strand
ACGAGCCGGGGATCGGGCGACGGGCGGCGGCCGCCCGCGCCGGCGCCCTGCTCGAGCGGGTGGGCATCGGCCGCAACCGCTACGATGACTTCGCGCACGGCTACTCGGGCGGGATGCGGCAGCGGGCCATGATTGCGCTGGCGCTCGCCTGCAGGCCGGACGTGGTCATGGCCGACGAGCCGACCACCGCGCTGGACGTGATGATCCAGGCCCAGATCCTGGAGCTGCTGGCCGAGCTCGGTCGCGAGATGGGCATGAGCGTGATCCTGGTCACGCACGACCTGGGCGTGGTGGCGCAGACCTGCGACCGGGTGGTGGTGATGTACGGCGGCCGCGTGGCCGAGGAGGCGGACACGCCGCGGCTGTTTGCCGATCCGCAGCATCCCTACACCCAGCGCCTGCTGGCCTCGTTCCCCGACGTGTCCGATCCCGATCGGCGGCTGCGCGGCATCCCCGGCGGCCCGCCGCACCTGGACGCGATGCCGCCGGGCTGCCCGTTCGCGCCGCGCTGCCCGTACGTCTTCGATCGCTGCAATGCCGAGGTGCCGCCGCCGTTCGACCTCGGCGACGGGAGGCGGGCGAGCTGCTTCCTGGTGGAGCCGGGCAGCGACGCGGCGGTGCGCGGTGGCTGAGCGCCGGACGGCGGAGCCGGTGGCCCTCGTCCGTGACGCTGCCGTCACGTTCGCCGGCCGCCAGTCGCTCCTCGACGTCATCCGACTGCGCCCGGCGCCGCCGATCCGCGCCGTCGACGGGGTCAGCTTCGACGTCAATGCGGGCGAGGTGCTGGCCATGGTGGGAGAGTCCGGATCGGGCAAGACCACCACCGCCAACCTGCTGCTGGGGCTGCTCAGCCCCAGCGACGGCCGGGTGATGCTCGAGGGCCGCGACCTGGGGCAGCTGTCGCGCCGCGAGCTGGCCCGCATGCGGCGCCGGGTGCAGATGATCTTCCAGGACCCATACGAGTCGCTGAACCCGCGCATGCGGGTGTTCGACATCGTGGCCGAGCCGCTGCGCGTCCACCGGGTCGCCGGGTCCGCGGCGGAGGTGCACACGCGGGTCCGCGAGGCGCTGGCGGAGGCCGGCATGACGCCGGTGGACGCCTACCTGCGGCGCCTGCCATTCGAGCTGTCCGGCGGCCAGCGCCAGCGAGTGGCGATCGCCGCCGCGCTCGCCCTGCGTCCGCGCCTGCTGGTGGCCGACGAGCCGGTCAGCATGCTGGACGTCAGCATCCGTGCCGAGATCCTCAACCTTCTGCGCGCCCTGGCGGACGACCACGGCATCGCGGTGGTCATGATCACCCACGACCTCTCGACGGTCACCGCCTACGCCGACCGCATCGCCGTCATGTACCTGGGCCGGATCGTGGAAATCGGCGACGCCCGCACCGTCCTGGACGACCCCCAGCACCCCTACACCCGCGCGCTGCGCTCGGTGGTGCCGGTGCCCAACCCGGCGGCGCGCCGCGCCCCGCAGGTGCTCTCCGGGGAGATGCCCGACCCGTCGCGCATCCCACGCGGCTGCCGCTTCCACCCGCGCTGCCCGCTCGCGTTCGACCGCTGCCTCGTCGTCGACCCGCCGCTGTTCACGGTGAGCGGCGAGCACCAGGCGGCGTGCCTGCTGGTCCCCGGCGCCGATGCCGGGGACGAGTCCGCAGCGGAGACGGAGACCGGGGCAGAAGGCCCCGGGCCGGCCGGTCAGGCGACCCCGTAGAGCAGCGCCAGCACCAGCAGCGTCACCCCCAGGGCCACCGCCCCCGGCAGCGCCAGCCGCGGTCGACGCGAGCGGGCCACGGCGACCTGCGCGGCGAGCGGCGCGGCCGCGACCGCGCCGGCCAACCCGGCCAGCGCCGAGCCGAAGGCCTGCGCCAGCGAGGGCGACGCCTGCCCGACCTGCCGCTCGCCGGCGAGCGCGGCGCCGACCACCACCACCGCCAGCGCCGAGAAGAGGGCGGTCGCGACGGTCGCGGTCGCGGCCCGGAGGCCTCCCTGCTGGGTCGCGCCGGTCAGCACGGCCCCGGCGGCGACCGCGACGGCCAGGAGCCACGTCCCGGCATGCAGCTCCCCGCCGGAAGGCGCCGCGAGCGCGAACCAGGCCACCGCCACGACGGGGCCCAGCAGCATGCCGGCGGCGGCCATCCAGGTCAGCGGCCGGGTCCAGTCCTCCGGATCCTCCGGCGGCACCACCTCGCCCAGCCGCACGCTGACCGGGAGGACATCGTCGTTGCCGCCCGTCCCGCCCGTCCCGGCCGGCGCGCCGGGCCCGGTTCGCGCGCCATGCCCGGTCGGCGGCGTCGCCGGATCGGTCACGCCCGGACCGCGGCGTCCGGGGGAGCCGGCTCACGGCTGGCCGGCACGGTCGCCAGGCGCAGGCCGAGGATGCGCGCGCCCAGCTCGCGCACCATCCATCCGGCCTCCACCCGCAGGCGCGGCTCGTCGGTCTCGATCGCGCGGGCGGCCAGCGCGTGCAGCTCCGGCAGCGCGGCCGGCGTGTCCAGGTCGTCGTCCATGGCGGCCAGGAAGCGGGCACGGTGCCCGGCCACCACCGGGTGGAGCGAGCCGGGATCGGCCATCGCCGGCGCCAGCGGCTCGAGCTCCTCCGCCAGCCGCGCCGCCTGGCGCAGCCGGCCGGCGGCCACCAGCGATGCTTCCATATCGCTCTCGTGGAAGTCGATCTCGGCGCGGTAGTGGTGGCTGACCAGGAAGTGCCGGATCGCGTCGCCGGGATACGAGGCGAGCAGGTCGCGCACCAGGACCAGGTTGCCGAGCGACTTGCTCATCTTCTCGCCGTCGAAGCCCAGCATCCCGGCGTGCATCCACCACGCGACGAAGGGCCGCTCGCCACTGGCCCCCTCGCTCTGGGCGATCTCCGACTCGTGGTGCGGGAAGGCCAGGTCCGCCCCGCCGCCGTGGATCTCGAAGCGCGGACCGAGGTAGGCGGTGCTCATGGCCGAGCACTCGATGTGCCACCCGGGGCGCCCCGGCCCCCACGGCGACGGCCAGGAGGGCTCGTCCGGGCCCGATGGCTGCCACAGGACGAAGTCCAGGGGGTCGCGCTTGCCGCGCATGTCCGGCACGTTCCCGCGCTCGTTGGCGATCGGCAGCATCGCCTCGCGCGGCAGTCCGGACAGCTCGCCGTACGTGGGCCAGGCATCCACCGAGAAGTACACGTGCCCATCGGCCTGGTAGGCGCAACCGCCCTCCAGCAGGCGCGCCACCATGGCCTGCATCTGCGGGATGTGCCGCGTCGCCCGCGGATACACGTCCGGTGGCAGCCAGTTCAGCGCGGCCATCTCGGTCAGGAAGGCGGTGACGTGCCGGTTGCCGAGGGCCAGGTAGTCCTCTCCCAGCTCGCGCGCCCGGCGCAGCAGGTCATCGTCCACATCGGTCAGGTTCTGGACGTAGCGCACGGCGTGGCCCAGGTACTCCAGGTAGCGGTGCAGCACGTCGAAGCTGACGTAGGTGAAGGCGTGGCCCAGGTGCCCGGTGTCGTACGGCGTCACGCCGCACACATACATGCCCACCGGGCCTTCGCCGAGCGGTGCGAAGGCGCGCTTCTCGCGGGTGCGGGTGTCGTACAGGCGCAGCGTCATCGGGGAGCGGAATGGCTGTCGGGCGCTTGCCGGTCCGGGTAGAATCGGCCCACCGACGGGGGACCGGTCAGCTGCCGACCGAACGCTGAGGGTATCCGAGCATGTGGGAAGTCCTGCGCTGGTTCGCCGTCTTCGTGCTGGCAGTCCTGCTCATGGTCGCGGGCATCTTCTGGCTCATGGGCCGCCCGCTGCCGATTCCGGACTTCTGACCCACGCCCGCGCGGCCGGCTCACCATAGGGCCGGCTTGGCGCTCATCAGCAGGCCGATGACTCCCGTCGCCGCCGCCATGCCGTACGCCACGTAGCGCTGCCGCCTGGCGCGCTGGCGCCAGGCTTCGGCGTCGCCCGACTGCCCGATGCCCACCAGGCGGCGCAGGTTCGGACGCGAGACGAAGACCGCCACGAGCAGGTTGGTGGAATAGAGGGCGAGGGCCACCACCAGCCAGGGCTGTGAGAGCAGCTCTGTGCCCAGGATGACCAGGAGTCCGGCACCTGTCAGCCCCAGGCCCAGGGCCACCACCACCGACCAGCTGCCCTGCAGCCTGATCAGGAGGCCGGTCAGCGCCGGGGAAGAGGCGCGCGGCGAGGTGGTGCGGCGCAGCAGGAACGGCAACACCACGCTGGGAGCGAGGAGCGCCACCGCCAGGGCGATGTGGATGACCAGCAGGATGGGGAACCAGGCCACGGTCCCCGGATGCTAGCGCAGGGCGCCTCGCCGGTCAGGCAGCCGCCCTTGGCGACCGCCGGGTGCGCCTGGAGGTGGTGGAGCCGGTCGATCCGGTGGCGCGGAACCGGTCGGTCAGCGCGGCGAGGTTCAGGCTCCAGCCGACGCCGAAGACGGGCTCGCCCACGACCTTGCTGCTCTTTGGATTCCACCACGCGGCCATCACCTTGGCCGGGGTTGGGATCCGGAAGTCGTAGGGCACCACCCCCAGCAGCTTCCCGTGCCAGGTCCGCTGCTCCGGAGGCTGCTTCAGCTCCTGGTAGACGGCACCCGCCACCGCGGCCATGGCCAGGACTCTGAGGATCCAGCCCAGGTCGTCGAGCTCGGAGCGAATCGTCCTCAGCATGGGGCCACGCTCTCGCAAGCCGCATGCCGAGCCAGCGAGCGGCGGTCGCCGCCGCCGGCGTCGCGGTGGCCTAGGAGGTGGGCGTCGGCGGCGGCGTGGCCGTCGGCACCGGCGTGGGAGTCGGGGTCGGGTCGGGCGCCGCCGCGACACGGACGTCCGGGTAGTAGTAGGTGCCGACGATCTTCGCGGCGCTCAGGCCGTCCAGGCCGCAGGCCTGGGTGCCCCACTGGTAGGCCTTCGCGCCGTTCGCGTTCGCGCCGCACGCCTCGCCCATGACGCCGCCGTTGTAGTAGGTCGGGAAGACGGCTCCGCGCTTCAGCAGCAGCAGGTCCCACGTGGTGCGGACGGCGGACGCGGCGCGCCGGTACACGGGCCGATCCGGGTCGTACACCTGGTCGCGGACGTCGTCGCGGATGTCGTAGCACTCGCCGTCGGCGTTCACGCCGCCGCGCCAGTGGAGCACCTGGTACCAAGCGTAGTTGCGCACGATGAGCGCGCCCGCCCGAAGCGAGGCGCGCGTCCAGGAGCTGATCCACTCGCGCGACAGGACGTTCTTCGTGTACCTCTTGAAGCGCACCGTCTCCACCGCGCCGGTCTCGTGCCGGTACACGCGGATGGTTGGCGGCGGCTGCAGGTGCGAGCTCCACCCGGAGCACGAGGCGGCATAGGCGCGCGGCGTCATCCCCCCGGCCAGGAGGATGGCGAGGGCCATGAGCACGCCGCAGGCGACCAGGGCGGCAGTTCGTCGAGACATCGGCGCGCACCGTACACCGCACCGATCCCCACCAGGACGAACCGATAGTCCTGGCCCGATGGTTCGCGCGGCCCCGCCTTCAGGCTCCCGCCCAGCGATGCACGCGCCCGATGACGCCCTCGAAGCCCAGCTCCCCGCAGAGCGCCTCGAACTCGTCGCGTGGCACGCCGCGCCACTCGATGTCGTCCAGCTCGCCATCCAGCGCCGCGTCGTCGTTCAGCGTCGCCAGCCGACGGTACAGCAGCGCCTCCCCGCGGCGGTCGCGCAGCGTCGCCGCCAGGGTTGCGGCACCCCGCACGGGGATGTCCCACTCTCCGGCCGCGCCGGGGATGGCGTCCAGGTGGCCCCAGCGACGCAGCGCCGCGGCGGCGCTCTTCGATCCCCAGCCCGGGAGGCCCGGGTAGCCGTCCGAGGAGTCGCCGACGAGGGCCAGGTAGTCGGGGATGCTCTCGGGCAGCACGCCGAACTTCTCCACGACCCGGGGCGCGTCGTAGGTGATGCGCCGCATCCGGTCGCGCAGCACGATCCGCTCGCCCTCCACGCACTGGGCCAGGTCCTTGTCGACGCTGCATATCACGATCTGCTCGACCCGCGGGTCGTCACGGTAGCGGGCGACGGCGGCAGCCAGGGCGTCGTCCGCCTCGTCCTCGACCATCGGCCAGGTCACGATGCCGAGGGCACGCAGCGCGCGCTCGGCGTCACGGAACTGCGCCAGCAGCAGCGGGTCCATGCCCAGGCTGCTCTTGTAGCCGGGGTACAGGTCGTTGCGCCAGCTCTCGATGACGTAGTCGGTCGCGGCCGCGACGTGCGACACGTCCGGCTCGCGCAGCAGGCTGAGCATCGAGTCGATCAGGCCGCGCACCGCGTTCACCGGGCGGCCATCGGGCCGGTTCTCGGCCGGACGGCTGTAGTAGGCGCGGAACAGCTCGAACGTGGCGTCGACGAGGTGGACCTTCACGGCCCGGCAGGATAGCGCCCCCGCCGGTAAGCGGCTGGTAAGCGGCCGCGTGGAAGATGTGATGCGGCGGGGCGCGGCGCGGAGCACGTGCCCTGTGTTCGCCGGTCGGTCCGTAGCCGGATCGGCGTCCTGCGCCGGCGCCCCACCCTGCCTGGAGCACCGCTCCATTGCGCGACGAGCAGATCGGCCGCACGTTGCGCGCTGTCCGCCATCGGCGCGGCTGGCGCCAGTCCGACCTGTCGGTGCGGGCCGCGTCGCGCGCTCCGTGATCGCCGACGTGGAAGCGGGCAACGTGGCTCACATGCTCTGGACGCACTCCGGCGGTCCGTCGAGGCTTGCGGTGGCGCGCTGCGCGCGGAGGTGCGGGTGCCCGGCGGCGATGTGTGCGCGACTCCTGGATGCCGACCACGCCCGGCTCCAGGCTGCCTGGGTTGGCCAGCTGCGAGCTCACGGATGGCTGGTCGAGGTTGAGGTGACGTTCAACACTACGGTGAGCGCGGCAGCATCGACATCCTGGCCTGGCATCCCTTGCAGCGCGTGCTGCTCGTCGGCGAGATGAAGACGGTTGTCGTCGACGCTCAGCAGCTGCTGGCGGAGTCGATCGCAAGGTGCGCATCGCCGCCTTGATCGCGCGGCAACGCGGGTGGCGGCCCACTGGGGTGGTCCCGGGACGTTTCCTGCTCGATGGATCCACCGCCCGTCGGCGGTCGCCGACCACGCGCCGCTCTTCGCGCGCTTCAACCTGGTCGGGCGGCAGGCCGCCGCCTGGCTGCGCAGGCCGGCAAGCATGCAGGCGGTGCCGACCGGCGTGCTTTGCTTCTCGAAGTTGTCAGGTGCGCGTTCCGGCGACCGTAGACGCGCCGGGAGGCAGCGCATCCGGTTCCCGAACGCCCGCGCACGCTCAGCCCAGGGTGACGAAGGGTCAAGTGGGCGGCGGTGACGTGGCTAGCGTCGCCAGGACGGGCACCTGACGCTCTGCCGTGCCTCAGACGGCCAGGGGCTCGCGGTACTCCCCGTACACCGCCCGGAGCGCGTTGCACATCTCGCCGATGGTGGCGTACGC
>JAPSGM010000089.1 GCA_031177555.1 Chloroflexota bacterium | reverse complement strand
CCGGTGGAGCTGGAGTTCACCACCGACAACTTCGGCACCGTGGAGCTGGATCGCCAGCTCGTCCTGGTCGAGGGTCCCGACGGCTGGCAGGTCCGCTGGTCTCCGGAGGTCCTCTTCCCGGAGCTCGGCCCCGACGGTGCGCTCGAGCTGAGGCGGGAGGCGCCCGCCCGCGGTCGCATCGTCGGCAGGGACGGCACCGTCTATGCCCGCACCCGCGGCGACGGGACGCGGATCTACCCGCAGGAGTGGCTGGCGGGCCAGGCCATCGGCTATGCCACCGCGGCGTCGCGCCGCGACCTGCGTGAGCTCCCCGACCTGGCAAGCCATGGAGCGCGGCGGGGCGATCTGCTGGGGCGGGCCGGCCTGGAGCTGGGTGCCGACGAGGTGCTGCGCGGGCGAGCGGGCTTCACGCTGTCCGCGGTCGCGGCAGACGGCGAGCCGCAGGAGCTGCTGCGTCGGCCGGTCGAGCACGGGTCCGACATCGTCATCACCCTGCGGCGCTCGCTCCAACAGACCGCCCAGAACGCCCTGTCAGGGGCCGGGGAGGCGGGGACCGCCGTCATCGACCCCGACACCGGCGACGTGTGGGCCCTCGCCTCCACCCCGCTCTTCAACCCGAACGCGATGACGCTGGGGACGACCCGCTCCGGACAGCCGCTGGCGGCGCCGAGCGCCGGGGCCATCGCCAACCACGCCATCGACGGCACCTACCCGACCGGCTCCTCGTTCAAGGTCTTCACCCTGGCGGCCGCACTTCAGATCGGCGCCGCGAGCCCGCGGACCCGCATGACCTGCAGCCCGACGTGGCCCTTCTCCGGCTTCACGTTCCGAAACTACATGAACCACTCGCTGCCGGGCCTGGTGGACCTGCTGCAGGCCATGGCCTTCAGCTGCAACACGACCTACATGCCGCTCTCGATCAGGGTCTACGAAGAGGACGAGCGCGCGCTCCCACGCCTGGTGAAGGCGTTCGGCTTCGGGCAGGAGACCGGCATGCGCTACCTGCCGCATGCCGCCGGCATCCTGCCCGACCAGGCGTACTACGAGCGCGTCGAGCGCTGGCACGGCGACCTCAGCCCGTACGGGCCGTTCGACCAGATCCAGCTCTCCATCGGCCAGGGACAGCTGTTGGCGTCGCCGCTGCAGATGGCCAACAGCTACGCCGCGATCGGCAACGGCGGCCGGCTCTGGGTGCCGCGCATCGTGGCCCAGGTGCGCGCCTCCGACGGCAGCGTGCAGGAGCGCATCCGGCCCGAGGTGCGCCGGCGAATCCCGCTCTCTCGCCGGCAGCTCGACTACGTGGTGGAATCGATGAAGGCGGTCGTCAACTATCCGTACGGCACGGGCGCGGCCGCCTTCGCCGGATTCGCCATCCAGGTGGCCGGCAAGAGCGGAACAGCCGAGACCGGCGGCCCCGATCCCAACGCCTGGTTCCCGGCCATCGCCCCCGCCGGCAACCCCCGGATCAGCGTCGCGACCGTCCTGGTGCGATTCCCGCTGGGGACGGGGGGTGACTTCGCCGCGCCGCTGGTCCGCCGCGTGATGAGCCAGTTCTTCTCGAATCCGTGACGGAGCCTGCTTTGACACTCAACTTCGGCGACAGGTAGCATCGGTTAGCCGCTCCTTAGCCGTAGACGAGTTCGTTCGGGAACCCGCTGTGCCACCACGCCTGTGATCACCGAGAACGCGATTCCACTGAGGTTCCAGACCGCCGAGGTCGGCGTCGACTGGCTCCAGTGCAACATCGAGTGCCAGGAAGGCTGCCCGGTCAACACCAACTGCCGGGGCTACCTCATGCTGGCGGCCGAGGGCCGGTTCGAGGAGGGGTACATCCTCGCCCGCGATCCCAACCCGGTGGCCGCCATCTGCGGCTACGTCTGCTCGGCGCCCTGCGAGAAGGCCTGCCGCCGTGCCGACATCGACAAGCCGCTGGCCATCCGCGCCATGAAGCGGTTCCTGGTCGACTGGCACTACGCCAATAACATGCCCGACAACATCGTGGTCGGGCCGGCCACCGGGAAGAGCGTGGGCGTCATCGGTGCCGGGCCCGCCGGACTGACTGTGGCCAAGGAGCTCGCCACCTACGGCCACGAGGTCCACGTCTACGAGGCGCTGCCCTCGGGCGGCGGCACGACCCTCATCGGCGTCCCCGCCTTCCGGCTGCCGAGGGACGTCATCGAGCTGGACGTGAACTGGGTCGCCAAGCACGGCGTCGAGTTCCACTACAACGTCGAGATCGGGCGGGACATCACCATCGACCAGCTGCGCGAGCGGCACGAGGCGGTGGTGGTCGCCACCGGCTGCATGTACCCGGTCGCCATGAACGTCCCCGGCGAGGAGCTGGACGGGGTCATCTATGGCGTCGACTTCCTGAAGCGAGCGAATCTCGGCGAGGAGCAGTGGGTCGGCGACCACGTGGTGGTGGTGGGCGGCGGCTACACCGCCATGGACTCCAGCCGCACGGCCCTGCGCCTGGGCGCCAGGACCAGCACCATCGTCTACCGCCGCGGGCCGGAGGAGATGGTGGTTGACGAGGAGGAGCAGCACGAGACGCGCTTCGAGGGCGTCCAGTTCGAGTTCTTCGCCTCGCCGGTCGAGGTCGTCAAGGGCGAGGACGGCAAGGTCACCGGCATCACCTTCCAGCGCACCCGCCTCGGCCCACCCGATGCCTCCGGCCGGCGCAGCGCGGAGCCGATCCCCGACAGCGAGTTCACCATCGCCTGCGACATGGTCATTCCGTGCACCAGCCAGGCGTCGGACAACAACGTGCTGGGCGAGTACGGATCGAACCTGAACCGGCACCTTGGCGTGACCGACACGCGCAACGTCCTGGACGGCGGCTCCGTGTCCTCCTGGCGCACGCCACCGCTGAACGGCACCACCCCGACCCGGCCGGACGGAACGAAGTACAACCAGCTCAAGTTCGAGCTCAACCGGGGCCTGGTCGTCACCAACCCGGACACCTTCCAGACCAACGTCGATGGCATCTTCGCCTGCGGCGACTTCGTGACTGGCCCGGCCACGATCATCGAGGCCGCGGGACGCGGCAGGCGCACGGCCCGGGCCGTCGACCGCTGGCTGGCCGGCGTTCGCGGCGACGAGCTGGAGGAGCTGCCGGTCATCAACCGCGCGGTGATCACCCAGGCCCTCGAGCACGACATGCCCGAGAAGTACGAGGCCATCCGCCGCCAGGAGATCCCCATGGCCCCGCCCGAGCTGCGGCGCGACTTCACCGGGCTGGTGGAGGTCGGCTACGACACGCGCGGCGCGGTGGCGGAGGGGCAGCGCTGCCTGCAGTGCAACCACAACATCAACATCGATGGGCCCCGCTGTATCCTGTGCGGGCTCTGCGCCGACGTCTGCCCCGAGGGCGTGATCTACATGATCGACAAGGCGCAGGTCGGCGGCGACGACCCGGAGATCGACCTCTTCCAGGCGTGGCCGCGCGGAATCGCCATGATCATCGACGAGGAGCGTTGCATCCGATGCAACCTGTGCGTCGAGCGCTGCCCGACCAACTGCATCACCATGGACCGCCTGGAGCTGGAGCGGTTCACGCCTGACGGGAAGGTGCTCTTGGAGAGCTACAAGGACAACGTGCTGGGGCAGATCGGTCAGCAGGCCGGTCCGGCGGTGGACCGATGAGCTTCCTCGTCCGCGCGGTCAGGGAATCCGCCCTGTGGCGGAGCCTGTTCCGCCAGCCGTACCCGACCACCAGTCGCACCCGCGCCTTGGCGGTGATGAACAACGTCTTCCTGCACCTGCACCCGGTGCGGGTCAAGACGCACGCCGTGCGCTACACCTACACGTTCTGCCTGGGCGGCATCAGCTTCTTCCTGTTCCTGGCGCTGACGGTGACCGGCGTGTACCTCATGTTCTTCTACGTGCCGTCCATCAACCGCGCCTTCCAGGACATCCAGACCATCTCGAACTCGGTCGCCTTCGGCGACCTGATCCGCAACATGCACCGCTGGGCGGCGCACCTGATGGTGCTCACCGTCTTCCTGCACATGATCCGCGTCTTCTACCACGGCGCCTACAAGCCGCCGCGCGAGTTCAACTGGGCCATCGGCGTGCTGCTCCTCTTCTCGACCCTGTGGCTGAGCTTCACCGGGTACCTGCTGCCGTGGGACCAGATCGCCTTCTGGGCCATCACCGTGGGCACCCAGATGGCGACCTACGCGCCGCTGGCCAGCACGGAGAGCGGCTTCATCCTGCTCGGCGGCATCGAGGTCGGCCAGGAGACGCTCATCCGCTTCTACGTCATGCACGTGATCGCCTTCCCCCTGATCGCCGCGATCCTGCTGGTCGTCCACTTCTGGAGGATCCGGAAGGATGGCGGCATCTCCGGACCGGTGTAGGCTCTGATGAACCGATGACGATCGAGAAGCGACCCAACGCGACCGCCGACAAGACCGCGCCCTCCCAGGCGCCGCAGGTCCCCACCATCGAGCGCGGTGGCGGACCCAAGCTGCCCGGCCCGCCCGGCGTGCCGGGCACCGAGCGCTTCCGCCTGCTGGCCTACGTCAAGCAGGAGTCCATGGTCCGCGTCGACAAGCGGCCCGATGAGACCGTCCTGACCTGGCCCCACCTGCTGCGCGCCGAATTCCTGATGGCGTCCCTGATCACCATGCTGCTGGTGATCACGTCCTTCTTCATCCAGGCTCCGCTGGAGGAGATGGCCAACGCCGGCAACACGCCCCACGTCGCTAAGGCGCCGTGGTACTTCCTGGGGCTGCAGGAGATGCTCTCCTACTTCAACGCCACGGTGGTGGGCGTTCTGTTCCCGCCGCTGTACTTCATCGGCCTGATGGCCATCGCCTACATCGACCGCTCGCCGTACAAGGCGGCCCGCGACCGGAAGCTGGTCTGGATCTTCTTCCTCTGCCTCATGGTCGGCGGGCTGCTGGTGACCTTCATCGGCTCGTTCTTCCGGGGCCCCGGATGGAACTGGGTCTGGCCGTGGGAGGGCCTGTTCTTCACGCTATGAGCATGCAGCACTACGGCTACGGCGAGGTGCACGGTCCCCGCGCGGGGGAGATGAGCCGTCGCGGTTTCATGCGGCGGATGCTCGGGGTGGGGGTCGGCATCCTGTCGATCGAGTTCCTGGCCGGCACGCTGGCCTTCCTGTGGCCGAACATCCGCGAGGGCCTGGGCGGCCGGCTGACGGTGGGCACCGCGGCCAGCATCGCCACCAACTACCCCGAGTGGACCGAGGGCCTGGCCTACATCTTCCAGTCCAAGATCTTCGTGGTGAACGTCCCGGCCGCGAAGGCGCGGGTCGAAGGCGAGGGCGAGGTCTCCCAGCCGGTGGGCGATCCTGGAACCGACGTCAGCAGCGACATCCCCGCCGTGGACCGGTCCGTGCTGGCCCTCTACCGCAAGTGCCCGCACCTGGGCTGCCAGGTGCCGCAGCTGTGCGATCAGAGCCAGTGGTTCGAGTGCCTCTGCCACGGCAGCAAGTACACCGTCCTGGGCGAGTACCGCGCCGGCCCCGCACCGCGCGGCATGGACCGGTTCGTGGTCGAGATGGAGGGCGATACCTACGTGATCAACTCGGGCGAGATCGAGGACGGTCCTCCGGTCGGCACCGTGACCTTCGACGACCGCGACTCGCAGTTGATCCCGCACTGCGCCGCCTGACCGATGACCGCCAAGACCCTTGGCGTCCTGCTGGTCAGCGTGATGGCTCTCTTCACCGCCTTCTACTGGCTGACCGATACGCAGCGCCGCGACGCCCGCTACGAGGAGCTGCAGGCGGAGCTGCTCGAGTACGGCGCCGTCGTCTTCGGCCCGCCCACCGATGAGCACCCGGCCACCGCCAACTGCGCCCAGTGCCACGGACCCGATGGGACCGGCGGCCAGGTCGGCGACACCGGCGTCCAGGCCCCCAACCTGCACAGCCGCTCGCTGTACGAGAAGCTGCAGGGCAATCCCGACTACGTGAACCTGGTGATTCGCTACGGCGGAGTGGTCGTGTCTGGCAACGTCGAATCGCTGATGCCCGCCTGGTCGACCGAGGTCGGAGGCCCGCTGACCATCGAGCAGATCGACGCCCTGACCGCGCTGGTGGAGAGCTGGGCCGAGGAGACCGGACGCGAGGCGCCGGAGGAGGTCCCTGACACGGTGGAGGCTGGGGCCGAGGTCTACCAGACGGCCGGCTGCGCCGGCTGCCACGGCGCCAACCTGGAAGGCGCCGGCAACTTCCCGAACATCCAGAACATCGGGGAGGCGCCGCTCACGAACGAGGATCTGCCGACGCCAATCAGCCAGGAGGAGCAGCTGATCGCCGATTACGAGGAGGACCCGCGCATGATGCTCGAGCGGTGGATCCGCGACTCGGCGAACAACTACAACGACGGGCAGGGCACCGGCATGCCGGCGCACCCGGAGGGCCAGCTCCCCGACGACGCGCTGCAGGCGCTCATCACCTTCCTGCTGGACCAGACGGGCGACGGAGGCGGCTGAGCCGATGACCAGCGCGTACCTGTCCCCGCCGCGCCGCGGCCCCTTCATGCGCGCCGTCCGTGGCGTGGACGAGTTCACCGGCTGGCTGCTGTACGGCTACGAGACGTGGCTGGTGGCCGTGCTGAAGGCGGTGCCCCTGTTCCTGTTCATGTACTTCCTGCTGTTCTACATCCCGAACTACGTGTACTACGCGGTCACGCTCTACGTGTTCAACTTCAGCAAGGACGTGGGCTTCCTGGTCAGCAACCTGGTGGGCGGCGGCAACTTCACGGCGCTGATCGTGATGGCGGTCTGGGCCCAGGCGGCCCGCGGCCGGCAGGGCTTCTTCTGGGCGCTGATCCGCTACCTGGTCTTCGCCCAGTACCTGCTCACCGTCCTGGTGCTGATCCCGTTCATGGTGTTCAACCTCGGCGGCGGATCGCTGATCCCGCCGGTCTTCGGGCTCCAGGCGCTGGCGCTCGGGGCGGCAGCGGCCGGGATGGGGGCCATGTCGGCGGCCTACCTGTGGCTCGAGTTCCGCAGGATCACCCGCCGCGAGGCCGCCGAGGCCGCGGCCGGCAGCATGGCGCTCTCCACGACTCGCTAGGGCTCGCCGTCATCGCGCGGACCCTGCTCGCTCACCTGGCCTGGTGCGGCCTGGTGCTGCTCGGCAGCGGGCTGCTCGTCGCGGCCGAGCTCGGCAGCCCCTGCCCACCCGGTGGGCCGCTGGCCTTTGGCTCATGCACCGCGGTGCGGCCCTTCGCCGTGGGCGTTGTGCTGCTGGCGGCGGCCCTGTACGTCATCGGGCTGACGGCGGTGCTGGCGTGGACCCGGAGCCTGCGCCGGCGGTCGCTGGCCGACGGGCGGGCGGCGCGGGACTGGTACCTGCTGGCGGCGGGCCTCGGCCTGCCGGCGGCCGCATTGCTCGCGTTCACCCTCGCCTCGGGCCTCCGGTAGGATGGGTGCATGACCACCACCACGGCCGACGGCC
>JAPSGM010000012.1 GCA_031177555.1 Chloroflexota bacterium | reverse complement strand
GACCTGCTCGATCGCGACCGCCCGCCCGGTCGCCCGCTGGACGGTCAGCACCACGGCGTTGAGGCTGACCGGTCCGGCGGCCACCTGGAATCGAGTGGGCAGGTGCGTCAGGAATCGGGGCAGGACAGACTCCAGGCTGAAGCCGATGATCGAGTCACGCGGGCCGGTCATGCCGATGTCGCTGATGTACGCGGTCCCCTGGGGCAGGACCCGTCCGTCGGCGGTCGGCACGTGGGTGTGGCTGCCCACCACGCCGCTCACCCGCCCGTCCAGGAACCAGCCCATGGCGTTCTTCTCTGACGTGATCTCGCAGTGGAAGTCGACGATGCGGATCGGCGGCAGGGGCTCGGCGGCGCCGTCCAGCAGGGCGTCCATCGCCTCGAACGGCGAATCGAGCTGGTTCATGAAGACGCGGCCCATGATGTTGACCACCGCCACGTGCTCGCCGTCGGGCAGCTCGTGGATCAGCCAGCCGCGGCCGGGCGCCTGGTCGGGGTAATTCAACGGGCGCAGCACCGGCCGCCCCGAGTCGAGGTAGTCGTACACCTCGCGCTTGTCCCAGATGTGGTTGCCGCTGGTGATGACGTCGATCCCGCTGCTCAGCAGCTCCTCGGCCAGGCTGGGCGTCAGCCCGGCACCGGCCGCCACGTTCTCGCCGTTGGCGATGACCATGTCCACGTCGAGCTCGGCGCGCAGGTCGCCCAGCGAGTGGCCGACCGCCTGGCGGCCCGGCTTGCCGATGATGTCCCCGATGACCATGCACCGCAGCAGCGCGGCGCGATCGGTCATCGGGCGTAGTCGACGGCCCGCGTTTCCCGGATGACCGTCACCTTGATCTGCCCCGGGTACTGGAGCGACTCCTCGATCTTCCTGACCACGTCGCGGGCCAGCCGGGACGAGGCCAGGTCATCGACATCCTCCGGCTTGACCAGGATCCGGATCTCACGGCCGGCCTGGATGGCATAGCAGCGCTCGACGCCCGGGAAGCTGAGGGCGATCTGCTGCAGGTCGTCCAGGCGCTTGACGTAGTTGTCCAGGCTCTCGCCGCGCGCCCCCGGCCGGGAGGCGCTGATGGCATCGGCGATCTGGACCACCGTCGCCTCCACCGATTCCTGCTCCACCTCCTGGTGGTGCGCGGCGATGGAGTTGCAGACGATGGCGTTGACGCCGTAGCGCGAGGCGATATCGGCGCCGATCTGGGCATGCGGGCCCTCGACCTCGTGGTCGACCGCCTTGCCGATGTCGTGCAGCAGGCCGCCCTTCTTGCTCTCGGCCACGTTGGCGCCGATCTCGGCGGCCAGCAGTCCGGACAGGCGCGCCGTCTCGATGCAGTGGTTCAGCACGTTCTGTCCGTAGCTGGTGCGGTACTTCAGCCGGCCCAGCAGCTTGATGAGCTCCGGGTGCAGCCCCGGCACGCCGGCATCGTAGGCGGCCTGCTCCCCCGCCTGGCGCATGACCGACTCGATCTCGGCGCGGCACTTGGCCACCGTCTCCTCGATGCGGCCCGGATGGATGCGGCCGTCGCTGATCAGCTTGGTGAGCGCCATGCGGGCGACCTCGCGCCGAACCGGGTCGAACCCGGACAGGACCACCGCTTCGGGCGTGTCGTCGATGATGAGGTCCACCCCGGTCGCCTGCTCCAGCGCCCGGATGTTCCGACCCTCGCGGCCGATGATGCGCCCCTTCATCTCCTCGCTGGGCAGGGCGACGACCGTGACCGTCGCCTCGGAGGTGTGGTCCGCGGCGATGCGCTGCATGACGGTGGTCAGGATGCGCCGGGCACGCTCGTCGCCCTCGTCGCTGGCGCGCCGCTCGATCTCGCGCACGCGGTGCTGCGCCTCCGCCTGGGCCTCGTCCACGATCTGGGTGATCAGGCTCTGGCGCGCCTCCGCCACCGACAGGCCGCTGACCCGCTCCAGCGCGACGAGCTGGCGCTGGTGCAGCTCGGTGATGCGCGCCCGCTCGTCGTCCACCTCGCGCTGCCGCTCCTCGAAGCCCTGCTCGCGACGCTCGAGCGCCTCCACCTTGCGGTCCAAGCTCTCGGACCGATCGAGGAGGAGGCGCTCCTGTCGCTGCAGGTCGGCGCGCTTCTCGCGCCCCTCTTCCTCGGCGGCACGCTGCGCCTGCAGGGCCTGGTCCTTGCCCTCCAGCACGATCTCCTTCTGCTTGGCGCGCGCCTCGGCGACGATCCTCTCGGCGTAGCTCTCGGCGTGCTTGACGGCGCTGGCCGCAAGGTACCGGCGCGCCAGATACCCGATGGCAACGCCCGCCACCAGTGCGCCGAGCGCCGCCAGGATGGCGACGGGAGTCTCGAGCATCGGCTCCTCCGTGGCTGGAGCCCGTATGGGCGTCTGTGGCGTCCGTCACGGGACGAACGCTGGTGTGTCATGCGTCGTATCGCGGGTCGCCACGGGCGAGGGTCGCCGCCGGAACGAGACCGCCGGTCGGCCCGAGCCTCAAGCCCGCGTAAACCCGTTGCGAGTGTACCCCAACTCTGTGTGGCCGACCCTCGGGCACCCCCCGGTGACCGGGGCTCAGGCGACGAGGCGCGGCAGCAGGCGCACCATGTCCAGGTCGCGCGGCAGAAAGTCCTGCAGCATCACCCGCTGCACGCCCGCCTCGGCGAAGCGGTCCAGCCGCTCGGCGGCCTGGTCCAGGGTGCCCATCACCCATCGCGTGCGACGCTCCTCCAGCCAGGCCGATGCGTCCACGTCGCCGTGGCCGGTCATCTCCAGCTGCCGGCGCATCCGGTCCCGCAGCTCTCCCTCGGTCTCGGCGACGAGGACGCCGGTCATCGCCGAGCGCGTCACCTCGCCCGGGTCGCGGCCGAGCGCCTCGCAGGCGGCATCGATGCGCCGGTACGCCTCGCGCGCCTTCGACGGGCTGGCCGACACCAGGTTGAACTCGTCGGCGTAGGTGGCCACCAGGCGTGCCAGCCGGGGACCGCCCTCGCCACCCAGGATGAGCGGCGGGTGCCGGCGTCCGGGCTGCTCGGGCCGCGGCATGAACCGCGAGCCCTCGACCCGCCAGCGGGCGCCGGCGAAGCGCCAGCCGTCGCCTTTCGTCCACAGTCCGTGGACGATGGCCAGCGCCTCCTCCAGCATGTCGTAGCGCACGCCGAGCGGCGGGAACGGGATCCCGAGCTGCCGGTGCTCCTCGTGATTCCAGCCCGCACCCATGCCGACCTCGATGCGCCCGCCGCTCATCTCGTTCACCGTGGCGATCTGCTTGGCGAAGACGCCGGGGATGCGGAACGTGACGGGCGAGACGAGGGAGCCGAGCCTGATCCGCGTCGTGTCGCGCGCCAGGCCGGCGAGCGTGGACCAGGCGTCGGTCGTGGGCTGGCCGGCAGGCCCCGGAAAGCTCGCGTAGTGGTCGGAGCGGAAGAGCGCCTCCAGCCCTGCCTCCTCGGCCGCGCGCGCCGCCGCCAGGATCTCCTCGTAGGTGAGCCCCTGCTGGGGCTCCGTCATCAGCGCCAGGCGCACGGCGTGCCTAGGCGGAGCTGGCGGCGCGCGTGCGCCGCGATGAGCCGCGGGCGGCGCGGTAGTGGTCGAGGTACGTGTCCAGGTCGGCGCGCGCGAGGGTCTCCCCGATGGCGTCCAGCGGGACGTCCTCCAGCCTTCCGGAACCGGACGCAGCTCTTGCCCATGTCAAGCTTCTTGCCGCTGGCGGCGTATCGGTCCCTGAACCAGCGCTCGGTGTTGCGATCGCCGTACACCGAGTTCAGGTAAAGGCTGATGTAGTTCTTCCGGCTGGCCAGCCCGGCCCAGGGCCAGCGGCTGCCCGTTGTACGTGTCCGGGAAGTGCTCCAGCGGGACGTACCAGCCGATCAGGCCGTACTGCATGCCCTCCTCGTATCCGGGCGGGAGGTTGCGCCGGATCACGTCGCGGACGATCCGCACCGCCTCGCCACGCTCCTCGGGCAGGGACTCGATGTACTCCTCGGGCGACTGGGCTTGCACCGTCATCGCGTCACGATAGCCGGTTCAGAGTTCGCCTTCGGCGCCCACGTCGCCTCCGGCCCGGGCGTCGGCGTCGCGCAGCGTGGAGCGGACCGTCTCCGCATCGAACCCGCGGCGCATCAGGAACATCCCCAGGCGCTGCAGCGCCCTGGGATCGTCGGGCACCGGGCGGCCGCGCAGGTGGCGCTCCAGTGCGACGGCGGCGCGCTCGGCGTCCGTGGCGGGCAGCGACTCCTCGCCCGGGGCGCGGTCGGGGTCCTCCCAGGTCTCGCGGAAGGCCTCGATCGCGTCGCGACCAACGCCCCGCGAACGCAGCTCGGCCTCGAGCATGCGCCGTCCGCGCGGGGCGTGGCGGTCCCGCTGCTCCCCCCACCAGCGGACGAAGGCCGCGTCGTCCACGTAGCCCAGCTGCTCGAGCCGCTGCAGGGTGGCGGCGGTCACCTCGGCGTCGGCGCCGGCGCGCTGCAGGCGCCGCTCCACCTCGCGGCGGGTGCGCGGCCGCGTGGCCAGGAAGCGGACGGCGATCTCCATCGCCGCCTCGGCGTCCGGCGGTTCGGGGGCGGCGCGTGGCCGGCGGCGAGGCATGCGGGCCGCTAGTCGGCCTCGGCGATCCCCTCCACCCCGACCTCGATGGAGCTCACCTTGCCGCGGATCTCCTGCTCGACCCTGGCGGCGATCTCCGGGTTGGCCTTCAGGAAGTCGCGGGAGTTCTCGCGGCCCTGGCCCAGCCGGGTATCGCCGTAGTTGAACCACGCGCCGGTCTTGGTCAGGACGCCGGCGGCGATCCCCACGTCCAGCAGCCCGCCCTCGCGGCTGATGCCCTCGTTGTACATGATGTCGAACTCGGCGAGCCGGAAGGGCGAAGCGACCTTGTTCTTGACGACCTTGACGCGGGTGCGGGAGCCGATGGCATCGGTCCCGGACTTGAGCGTCTCGATGCGACGGATGTCCAGCCGCACGCTGGCGTAGAACTTCAGCGCCCGGCCGCCGGGCGTCGTCTCCGGGTTGCCGAACATGACGCCGATCTTCTCGCGCAGCTGGTTGGTGAAGACCAGGGCGGTGTTGCTGCGGTTGATGGCGCCGGTCAGCTTGCGTAGGGCCTGGCTCATGAGCCGGGCCTGCAGGCCGACGAAGCTGTCGCCCATCTCGCCCTCGATCTCGGCGCGCGGCACGAGCGCGGCCACCGAGTCGACGATCACCACGTCCACGCCGTTGGAGCGGATCAGCGTCTCGGCGATCTCCAGCGCCTGCTCACCAGTGTCCGGCTGGCTGACCAGCAGCTCGTCGACGTTGACCCCGACGTTGCGCGCGTATGTCGGATCCAGCGCATGCTCGGCGTCGATGAAGGCCGCCACGCCACCGGCCTTCTGGGCACTGGCCGCGACGTGGTAGCACAGGGTCGTCTTGCCGCTCGACTCCGGCCCGTAGATCTCGGTGATGCGGCCGCGCGGCACGCCGCCCACGCCCAGCGCCAGGTCCAGCGCGACCGAGCCAGTGGGGATGACGTCGACGTTCTGGTGCGCGCCCTTGTCGCCGAGGCGCATGATCGCGCCGCGGCCGAACTGCTTCTCGATCTGGAGGATGGCGGCGTCGACGGCGCGGTTGCGCTCGCCGTTCCGCTCGGGCGGGGTCTGGGCCTTGGCCGGGGCCGCAGGGGCGTCCATGGTCTGGTGGGCTCCTTCTCTACTGCTCCCGGCGGCGGTCAGCTCATTCCTCCGTGCCGGGCTCCTGCTCGCCGGGCTCGCTTCGCGGCTTGCGCTTCGGCTTGATCACCTCGACCGACATCGGCGGCTCATAGGCCGACACCGGCGGGACCTTGTGCGCCTTGGCCTTCGGCTTGCGCTTCTCCTGGTGACGCGGTCGATCCCTGCCCTTCGCCATCTTCAGCAGACCTCCGATCTGCCGGTCGAGGTACACCGATAGGCTGCCGGATCGGGCCTTATCGGTCCGTTATCGGCGGCTTACCGGACCCCGCACCGGTGCTTGCGTACTGCTCCGTGACGACCTTCCGCAGCGATGCGTAGCTCCCGTCCGCCAGCGCGGCCCGAAGGCGTCGCATCAGGTCGAGAGTATAGGTGACGTTATGGAGCGAGGCGAGGCGATATGCGAGCAGCTCCTCGGCCCGGAACAGGTGCGCCAGGTAGGCGCGCGAGTGGTTCCGGCAGGCCTCGCAGGCGCACTCCGGGTCGATCGGCGCGGGGTCGGCGGCGAACCGCGCATTGCGCAGGTTGAGCCTGCCGGCGTCGGTCCAGACCTGGCCGTTGCGCGCCACGCGGGTGGGCAGCACGCAGTCGAACAGGTCGACGCCGCGCTCCACGGCCACGAAGAAGTCCGCCGGCGAGCCCACCCCCATCAGGTAGCGAACCCGACGGTCGCCCGACAGCTCCTCCGCCACCACGTCGAGGGTGGCCGCCATCTCGGCCTTGCTCTCCCCCACCGACAGGCCGCCGATGGCGATGCCGTCGAACGGCAGCGCCGCGATCGTGCGCGCGCTGCGGCGCCGCAGCTCGGCGTCGACGCCGCCCTGGATGATCCCGAACAGCGCCTGGTCGGGCCGGCGCCGCGCCGCCAGGCAGCGCGCGGCCCAGGCGTGCGTCCGATCCAGCGCGCGCTCGACGTCCGCAGGAGGCCGGCCCGGGTCGACGAGCTGGTCGAAGGCCATGGCGATGTCGCCGCCGAGCGCCTCCTGGATCTCGACGGCGCGTTCCGGCGTCAGGCGGTGCGGCGACCCGTCCAGGTGGCTGGCGAACGTGACGCCGTCGTCGTCCACGCTGCCGAGGTGGGCAAGGCTGAAGACCTGGAACCCGCCGGAGTCGGTCAGGATCGGGCCATTCCAGCCCATGAACCGATGCAGCCCGCCGAGCTGCGCGATGCGCTCGTGGCCGGGCCGCAGCGACAGGTGATACGCGTTGCCCAGGATGATCTGCGTCCCGGCGGCCCGCAGGTCGCCCGGCGTCAGGCTCTTCACGGTGGCCTGCGTGCCGACCGGCATGAACTGCGGCGTGTCGATCACCCCGTGCGGCGTGGCCAGCCGACCGAGGCGGGCGCGGCCCACCGGAGCCGCCTGGAATTCGAAGGAGATCGGGGCCATGGTGCCTGTCCCACGGGTGGCCGGGGTCACCGCGAGAGGATAGGCTATGGCCCGGCAGGAGGATCGCATGGTCCGATTGGCTGATTGGCCCCGCAACCCATACCTCAATGACGAGCTTCGCGAGTGGGTGCGCCTTCACCTCGACGCGCTGGGCGTGGACGACGTGGCGATCTACGCCACCGCGTCAGGCCGCGAGGACGATGAGCGCCGGATCCTGGTGGTGACCGAGGTCGGGCTGGTCGACGGCTGGTACGCTCCCCGCGGGTCGACTGCCCGCTACAGCCTCAGCGTGCGCCTCTACCCGTGGCAGGCCGTGGACGGCGTCGACCTGCGCGGCGAGACCTTCCGGCTGTGGGCCCACGAGCACCAGAGCCGATGGCGCCTGCGCCTGGCGCGCCCGGCCCTGGACACCGTGGCGGACACGCCCGAGCTGGGTCGTGCACTGACGCAGTTCGCGGCCGCCTGCTCGGTCATGGCCGAGCCGGCGGGGGCCGCCGAGGCGCCCGCGGAAGGATCCGCTCCCGCTGCGCGCCCTGCCGTCGGTCCTGCCGCCACAGAGGCCGGAGACCGCGGCGAAGAGGCCGCCTTCACCGAGCCCGACGCGCGGTTGGGGCCCCAGGACGGAGGGCCGCCCGACGAGGAGGTGGTCGTCACGTTCCCGGACGGCCCGGAGGCCCTGCCACCGCCGACTCGTACCGAGCCGGGCCTCGATCGCGAAGCGGGGCCGGGGGACGAGCGGACGCGGGACCTGGCGCGACGCCTGGGCCTGCGCTAGCCGGGCGAGCCGGCCGAGCGGCGCCTCACAGGATCAGCATCGCGTCGCCGAAGCTGAAGAAGCGGTAGCCCTGGCCCAGCGCCGCGCGGTACGCCGCCAGCAGGGTGTCCCTCGCCTCGAAGGCGCTGGCCCCCGGCATGCCCGCCTGCACGAACGCGGTGACCAGCAGCAGCAGCGAGCTGCGGGGCAGGTGGAAGTTGGTCACCAGCGCATCGACCGCCACGAAATCGTGCGGCGGGGTGATGTACAGGTCGGTCCAGCCGCGCGCCGCGCGGCGCTGCGCGGCGGTCTCCAGCACGCGGACGCCGGTGGTGCCGACCGCCACCACCCGGCCGCCGGCGCCCCTCGCGGCGGACGTGGCTCGCCGCGTGGCCGCCGGGATCTCGTACCACTCACGGTGGATGGCATGCTCGTCGACGTACTGCCCCTCGAGCGGCCGGAAGGTATCCAGCCCGACGTGCAGCGTGAGCGTGGCGCGCTTCACGCCGTCGCCCGCCAGGCGCTGAAGCAGCTCCGGGGTGAAATGCAGCCCGGCGGTCGGGGCGGCGGCGCTGCCGGGCGGCCGCGCGTAGACGGTCTGGTAGCGCTCCGGCGGCGAGGAGCGGTCGTGGATGTAGGGCGGCAGCGGCATCTCGCCGGCGGCGGCCATGACGCCCAGCGGATCGCGGAAAAATCGGATGGCGCGCGTCCCCTGGCCCAGCCGCTCCCCCACCTCGACCAGGTCGCCCGAACGCAGGCGGACGCGGTCGCCGATCTCGATGCGGCGCGACGGGCGGACCAGCGCCTCCCAGCGTCCGGAGCCGTCGTCCATGGGCCGCAGGACGAGCACCTCGGCCCCGCCGCCGGTGTCGCGGTGCGCGGCCATCCGGGCCGGGATGACCCGCGAGTCGTTGACCACGAGCAGGTCGTTCGGCCGCAGCTCCTCCCCCACCTCGCGGAAGGCGCGGTGGCGCAGCGCCGGGCGCCCCGGCGAGGATGCGGCCCGGTCGAGCACGAGCAGGCGCGACGCGTCGCGCGGTTCCGCCGGCGTCTGCGCGATCGCGTCCGCGGGCAGGCGGTAGTCGAAGTCGTCCACTCGCAGGCGGACCGGGGTCCTGGAATCGTTCATCGCTCTGGAAAGCGTAGCGCCCGGCCGGGATGCCGGCCGGGCGCTATCGGTCGCGGCCGGGTCAGATGACGCCGCCGAGCCAGGTCTGGGCGAAGTACACGACGAACGCCGCCGCGACGACCCACATCAGCGGATGGACCGCGGCGATCTTGCCGACCACCACCTTGACCACCACGTAGGCAATGAAGGCCGCGCCGATGCCCACCGTGATGCTGAAGGTCAGCGGCATCAGGATGACGCCGAACAGCGCGGGCAGCCCCTCCTCCGCGTCGGTGAAGTCGATGTCCCTGATGAGCGTGGCCATCAGGTAGCCGACCACGATCAGCACCGGCGCGGTGGCCTCCAGCGGCACGAAGTCCACCAGCGGCGAGAGGAAGATCATCAGCAGGAAGAGGACGCCGACCACCACCGAGGTGAGGCCGGTTCGGCCGCCCTCGGCCACGCCCGCCGCGCTCTCGATGTAGCTGGTGTTCGAGCTGATGCCGGATGCGCCGCCGGCCACCGCGGCGACCGAGTCGACCAGCAGGACCCGCCCCACCCCGGGGATCTGGCCATCCTCGGTGACTAGGCCCGCCTGCTCGGTGATGGCGGTGGCGGTCCCCATCGTGTCGAAGAAGTCGGCCAGCATGATGGTGAAGATGGTCAGGACCGCCGCCAGCAGGCCGAGGTGACTGAACACGTTGCCCAGGTCGATCGCGCCCAGCGTGCTGAAGTCCGGGATCGCCGAGAAGTCCTCCGGCGCCCGGCTGACGCCCAGCACGAAGCCGATGGCGCTGGTGAGCACGATGCCGATCAGCAGGGCGGCCGGCACCTTCCGGACGTAGAGGACGATCACGACCGCCAGCCCGATGAGCGTGAGCGCGGCCTCCGGCGAGTTCGGGAACACGAACTCCACCGGCACCGGCCCCTCGCCTTCGGGCTGCTTGATCAGGCGGCCGTCGACGAAGCCGATGAACAGGATGAACAGGCCGATGCCGACCGCGATCGCCCGCTTCAGGCTCAGCGGGACTGCGTTCATCACGGCCTCGCGCAGCCCGACCAGGACGAGCAGCGTGACGACCAGGCCCTCCAGCACGATCACCCCCATCGCGCCGGCCGGCGTCAGCCCCATCCCCAGCACGAGGCCGAAGGCGACGATGCCATTGATGCCGAGCCCCGCCGCGATCGCGATGGGCACGTTGGCGACGACGCCCATCAGGATCGTCATCACGCCGGCCACCAGCGCGGTGGCCGCGGCGGCCGCGCCGGGGTCTATGCCGGCCGCGCTCAGGATCGCGGGGTTCACGGCCACGATGTAGACCATGACCATGAACGTGGTGACGCCGGCCTTGACCTCGGTGCCGACGGTCGTCCCCCGTTCGCGCAGTCGGAACAAGCCCTCCACGGTCGCAGAACCCTCCATCCTCGACCCGTCCCCGCGCCAGTCTCCACGGGGGACGCGGTGCGGGCCGATCCTACTCCGGTCGCGGAGGCGGCGATGCCCGGTTCCGCGCGTCGCTCAGCGGCGCAGGAACAGGTTGAGGAGCACGGTCAGCACCACTGAGACGATGATCATGGTCACGATCGGGATGTAGATGCCGCCACGCTCGCCCTCGATGGCGATGTCGCCGGGCAGGCGCCCGAACGGCAGCCGCACGCCGAGCGCCGCGAGTCCGCCGGCCACCACCAGGACCAGGCCGATGACCAGCAGCACGCGGCCGAGCTCCGGCGACATCGGTCAGTCGAAGAGGCCCGGCTGCTGGGCCCGCGGCTGGATCCCGACCGCTTCCGGTGGCGCCAGGCCCAGGTGCCGCCAGCCGGACTCGGTGAGCTGCCTGCCCCGCGAGGTTCGCGCCAGCAGGCCGATCTGCATCAGGTACGGCTCGACCACGTCTTCGATCGTCTCCACCGGCTCGCTGACGGTGGCGGCCATGGTGGCCAGCCCCACGGGACCGCCGGCGTGGTGCTGGGCCATGGCGCGCAGCAACTGCCGGTCCATGGCGTCCAGGCCCCGGTCGTCGATCTCCAGCAGGTCCAGCGCGTCGTCGGCCAGCTCGGCGGTGACGGCGCCATCTTCCCCGCCCCGCACCTGGGCGTAGTCGCGCACCCGCTTCAGCAGCCGATTGGCGATGCGCGGCGTCCCGCGCGAGCGCCGCGCGACGGTGGCCGCCGCCTCCGGCGCTAGCTCGATCTCCAGGATCCCTGCCGAGCGGCGCAGGATGTGCTCCAGGTCGTCGGTCGAGTAGTAGTCGAGGCGGTAGGTCGCGCCGAAGCGGTCGCGCAGCGGCCCGGTGATGGACCCGACCCGGGTCGTGGCGCCGATCACGGTCACGTGCTCGATCTGCAGCCGGACGGTGCGCGCGCCGGGCCCCTTGCCGAGCACCACGTCCAGCACGAAGTCCTCCATGGCCGGGTACAGGATCTCCTCCACCGCGTGGCTGAGCCGGTGGACCTCGTCGATGAACAGGACATCACCCCTGTCCAGGCTGGTGAGCACCGCGGCCAGGTCTCCGGCGCGCTCGATGGCGGGACCCGACGTGGTGCGGATCTGCGCCCCGAGCTCGGAGGCCACGATGTTGGCCAGCGTCGTCTTGCCGAGCCCCGGCGGCCCGTACAGCAGGATGTGGTCGACCGGCTCGGAGCGCTGCCGGGCCGCGTCGATCAGGATCGCCAGGTTCTCCTTGACGCGCTCCTGCCCGGCAAACTCGTCCAGGCGCCGGGGCCGGACCGTCGACTCCAGCGCCAGCTCGTCCTCGGCCGCCTGGGCGCTGGTGATGCGCTCGATCGTCAAGGCCGGCCACCGGAATCGAACATGTGACCGATTCTAACCCGCGCGCCGACCGTGTCGGCGCTCCGGGCGCGCCGCCCGGTCACGCCTCGTCCGGGGCCTGCAATGCCTCGAGGTCGCGCGGGATGTCGACGTCCGCGATCGCCGCCGGGAGGTCCACGCCGGCGACGAGGTCCGGGTGGCGGGCGATCACCGCGCGCAGCCCGGCGTCACCGCGCGCGTCGGTCACGAGCCCGAAGTGGCTGCGCTCGACGAGCAGCGGCGGCGAGAGGATGCCCGCGTGGCGGCTGGCCACCAGTCGCGCCCGGCCGCGAGCCGCGACGAGGGCGCGCAGGTGAGCCGGCGGCGGGCGCGGTTGGTCCCCGAGCAGGATCATCGCCGCCCCCACGTCCGGGGGCAGCGCCCCGAAGCCCAGCCGCAGCGAGTGGCTCAATCCCCGTTCAGGGTTCGGGTTGCGCACCCAGACCAGGCCCTCGTCGTGCATGGCGGCGGGGCGCGTCAGCCACACCGGGACCACCGCCACCACCGGGCTGAGGTCCGCCGCCCGCGCCCGCTCCAGGACGTGCTCCAGCAGCGTCCTGCCCTCCAGCACGGCGAGCTGCTTGGGCGACCCATAGCGGCGGGACTCGCCCGCCGCCAGGACCACCGCCGCGACGGAGCCTGGCCCGCTCATCGGTCCATATACTGCCTTCCCACATGAAGCCGCTGGACGCCCACGACGCGGACGCGTACGACGCGCTGCCCAAGGTGGAGCTGCACTGCCACGTGGAGGGCGCCATCCGGCCGCAGACGGTGATGGAGCTGGCGCGCAAGAACGACCGCCGGCTGCCGACCTCGGATCCCACCGAGCTGTATCGCTACACCTCGCTCGACTCGTTCCTGGAAGTCTTCTGGCTGGTGCAGTCGCTGCTCGCCGACCCGGACGACTGGGCCCGCGCGGCCCACGAGTCGATCATCGACGCCGCCCCGCACGGCCTGCGCCACCGTGAGATGTTCTTCACGCCGGCGCGCCACCTTGCCGCGGGGCAGACCCTGGCGGGCATCGTCGAGGGCCTGAGCCGGGGCATCGAGCGGGCGGAGGCGGACACCGGCGTGAGCTGCATGCTCATCTGCGACATCGACCGCTCCTTCGGCCCGGGCCCAGCCGGCGAGCTGGTCGACGCGGCCATCGAGCTGCGGCGCCGCGGCGCGGGCGAGCGTCTGATCGGCATCGGCATGGACTCGACCGAGCGGGGCGTGGATCCGCGAGACTTCGCCGAGGCCTTCGCCCGGGCACGCTCGGCCGGCTTCCACGTCACCGCGCACGCCGGGGAGGACACCGGCCCTGACAACGTCGCCACCGCACTGGATGCGCTCGGCATCGAGCGCATCGACCACGGCCTGGCCGTCATGGACGACCCGGACCTCACCGCACGTCTCGCCGAGCTGCGCGTGCCGCTCGACGTCTGCCCCAGCTCGAACGTGGTCATCGCCAACCGCTTCGCGCGGCTGGAGGACCATCCGTTCCGGGGGATGCGGCAGGCGGGGCTGCTGGCGACGCTCAACACCGACGACCCGGCCATGACCGACCTCGACCTGGGTCGCGAGTACCGCTCCGTGGCCGCGGCCCAGGGCATGGGCTGGGAGGAGATGACCGCCGTGGCGCTGGACGGAGTCGAGGCCTCGTGGCTGGACGAGTCGGACAAGCGCCGGGTCCGAGCGCAGTTCCGGGCGGAGATCGCGGCGATCACCCCTCCGTGAACGGGACGCCGGGCCGCGTCGACCTGCTCCTGGCCGGCGGCACGCTGGTCGACGGGACGGGCGCGCCCCCGGTGGCGGGCACGGTCGGCGTCCTGGACGGCCGGCTGCACCTGGGCGACGCCGCCTGGCGACCCGCCGCGGCACGGACGATCGACGCCGCTGGCCTCGTCGTGGCGCCGGGATTCATCGACCTGCACTCGCATGGCGGCCTGGTGGTCCTGGCCGATCCCCGCCACGAGCCGAAGGTGCGCCAGGGCGTCACCACCGAGGTCATCGGCGTGGACGGCAACGGCTACGCGCCCTTCGCGCATCGCGACGAGCTGCTGGCCTTCGTCGAGCTGAACGCCGGCCTCGACGGCCGGCCGCCGCTGCCCTACGACTGGCACAGCATGGCCTCCTACCTGGACCGATACGACCGCGGCCAGGCCGTCAACGTGGCCATCCTGGTCGGGAACAGCGCGCTGCGCATCGGCGCGGTGGGCTGGGAGGACGTCCGCGCCACCCCCTCGCAGGTCCGGAGCATGGGGGCCATGCTGCGCGAGGCGATGGAGGAGGGGGCCTTCGGCCTGTCCAGCGGCCTGGACTACCCACCCGGCTCATACGCCGCGACGGATGAGCTGGCGTCGCTCACGGCGAGTGCGGCAGCTCTGGGCGGCTTCTACCACACTCACGTGCGCTACCCGCTGGGCGATCGGTTCCTGGACCCGTTCCGGGAGGCGATCGAGATCGGGCGCCGCGGCGAGGGGCCGGTCCACATCACCCACTTCTACCACCGGCAGACCCACCCCGGCCCGCCCGAGCAGCTGCTGACCCTGGTCGATGACGCCCGGGCGGAGGGCCTGGACGTCACCTTCGACACCTATCCGTACGAATGGGCATCGACCCGCCTGTTGATCCAGCTGCCGGGGTGGATTCAGGCTGGCGGCCCGCTGGCGCTCAAGGAACGCCTGGCCGATGCCGGCGCGCGCGACCGGCTGCGGGCGGAGCTGGCTGCCCGCGGGGCGGCATACGCCTCGGCCGAGGGCTGGGCCGACGTCCGCCTGGGCGGCTTCACGAATCCGGCTAACCTGGCCTGGGAGTCGCGCACCCTCGCCTACGTCATGGACGAGACCGGCACCGACGCGGTCGACGCCACCTGCGACCTGCTGCTCTCCGAGAACCTGGGCGTGGCGCAGGTCACCACCGGGCCCTGGACCGATGGGCTGCGCCGCTTCCTGGCTCACCCACAGGCCATGATCGGAACCGATTCCACGTTCCTGGGTGAGAAGCCCTCGCCGCGTACCTACGGCTCCTACCCGCGAGTCCTCGGCCAGTTCGTGCGCGACGAGGGCCTCCTCTCGCTGGAGGAGGCCGTGCAACGCATGACCGGGGCGCCGGCCGCGCGGCTCGGCCTGGGCGACCGCGGCCTGCTGCGGGACGGCTACGGGGCCGACCTCGTCGCTTTCGACCCGGCGCGTGTCCGGTCCAACGCGACCCACGATGACCCGCGACGCTTCCCCGACGGCATCGACCACGTGATCGTCAACGGGATCCCGGTGGTGGACGGCGGCGCCCACACCGGCGCGACGCCGGGCCGCGCGTTGCGGAGGGGCCGCTGAGGGCGCGCTGTGGCGGTCAGCCGGCGGCCCGCTCCTCGACGCGCACGTGCTCCACGAAGGCACGCCCGTCCATCGGCCTGGCGAAGTACAAGCCCTGGCCCATCCGCGCGCCGAGGGCGCGCAGCTGGACGAGCTGCCCTGGAGGCTCGACGCCCTCCGCGACCGTCTCCGGGAGCTGCTGGCCGGAGATCTCGCACTCGACCTGCACGCCTCCAACGAGGAGATGCAGGTGTACACCGCCTGCGTCGACCTGCGCTGACCCTCCCCCCACGAACCGGGCGCGCTAGGATGCGTGCATGGAGCGCCCAGGCGGCACGACGCGCACCCTGCCCGATGAGACGGCCTCGCCGGATGCGCTGATCGTCCCGCCCGGGACCACGCTTCCGGGCCGCGCGCGTGTCGGCGCACCGCTGCGCCGCGAGGGCCCGCAGAAACTGACGGGCGAGGCGAAGTACGCCGACGACCTCGTCTTCCCCGGTGCCTGGTACGGGGCCACCATCCGCTCGACCGAGCCCCACGCCCGCCTGCTGGCGATCGAGCTGGACGAGGCGTTCGACTGGAGCCGCGTGGTGGTCGTGACCGCGGACGACATCCCCGGCGAAAACGTGGTGAGCCTGATCGACGACGATCAGCCGGTCCTGGTGCCCGTCGGGGGCGAGATCCGGCACCAGGCCGAGCCAGTCGCGCTGGTGGCGGCCGCCGACCGGGCCACGGTGCGGGAGGCGCGCCGGCACGTGCGGCTGCGGACGGAGCCGCTGCCGCCGGTGTTCGACCCGCTGGCGAGCGACCGCGAGCTCGCCAGGTACGTGGTCGAGCGTGGCGACGCGGCGGCCGCCATGGCGCGGGCCGAGGTCGTGATCGAGGGCACCTACCGGGTCGGGCACCAGGAGCAGCTCTACATCGAGAACCAGGCGATGATCGCGCTGCCGCGCGAGGACGGCGGCATCACCGTGCACGGCTCGCTGCAGTGCCCGTTCTACATCCACAAGGCCATGAAGCGTGCCCTGGCCATGGGCGACGAGCTGGCGGTCGTGGTCCAGGCCGAGACCGGCGGCGGCTTCGGCGGCAAGGAGGAATACCCCTCCATGATCGCCCTGCACGCCGCGCTGCTGGCGCTCAAGTGCGGCAAGCCGGTGCGCATGATCTACGACCGCCACGAGGACATCAGCGCCACCACCAAGCGCCACCCCGGCGTGATCCGCCACCGCAGCGGCGTCAGGCTCGACGGCGAGCTGCTGGCGCAGGAGATCGAGGTCGTGCTGGACGGCGGCGCGTACTCGACCCTGACGCCGGTCGTCCTGTCGCGCGCCACGCTGCACGCTGGCGGCCCCTACCGCTGTCCGGACGCGCGCATCGTCGGGCGCGCCATGGCCACCAACACGCCCCCGAACGGCGCCTTCCGCGGCTTCGGGGCGCCACAGTCGCAGTTCGCCGCGGAGATGCAGGCCAACCGCGTGGCCGATGCGCTCGACCTCTCCCCGCTGGAGCTGCGCCGGCGGTGGGCCTACCGGGAGGGCGACGTGACGCCAACCGGCCAGGTGCTGCGCGAGAGCGTCGCAGCCATCGAGGTGCTCGACGCGGTGGCGGAGGCATCGGGCTTCGAGCGGCATCGCCAGCAGACGCGGGACGCCCGCCTGCGCAGGACCGATGGCGCCCGGCGCGCCACGGGCATCGGGCTGGCCCTGGCATGGCACGGCGCCGGATTCACCGGCTCCGGCGAGGTGAAGCTGGCGTCGGTGGCCTCGGTGGAGCTCACCGCGGAGGGCGCGATCCGGATCCTGACCGCCTCGACCGAGATGGGCCAGGGCACCAAGACCATCTTCCCGCAGCTCGTGTCCGACGCGCTGGGCGTCGACTACGGCGAGGTGGAGATCGCGCCGCAGGACACCTCCATCGTCCCTGACTCCGGCCCGACCGTGGCCAGCCGCACGGCCATGGTGGTGGGCGGGCTGCTGATCCGGGCCGCTGAGAAACTGCGTGCTCGGGTGGAGGAGCGCAGCGGGAGGCCCTTCGCCGAGTCCTACCGCCAGGCCGGACCGATGCGCGTCGACGAGCGCTTCATCCCCTATCCGGGCATCCACTTCGACGACGCCACCTACCAGGGCGACGCCTACCCCGCCTACGGC
>JAPSGM010000271.1 GCA_031177555.1 Chloroflexota bacterium | reverse complement strand
GCCTCGGCAGCGTCGTTGCGGGCCGGGGCGCCGCCGAAGAGCGGCTCCAGCCGTAGCGTCTCGGCCGCCTCGCGGCCCAGGAGCCAGGACGTGGCCAGGTACTCGAAGCTCAGCTCGTCGGCCGTGGCGGCGTCGCTGATTGAGCCCAGGACCATGTCCACGCCGTCGGACGGCAGGTACTGCCCGACCACCGCCGGCCGGCAGCGGATCCAGAGCACGTTCGCGGCGCCCACGCCACCGAGCTCCTCCAGCCCGGCCGCGAAGCGGGCCGGTCGCCGCTCGTGCCCCAGCGCGGCCACGGCGACCCGCACGTCGCGGATGGCGGCCTCGAACAGCCGCCACACGTTGACTTCGCGCTGGAATCGCGAAGCGGGCTGGCGCACCCGCCCGCCGCTGATGCGAAGGGATGCCACGCGTCCGGGGTAGCCGTTCAGGCGGCTGGCGGGCAGGAGGCATCCGGCCAGCGCCAGCCGGAAGATGGCCAGCATCGCCGGATCGCGGATCTCCGTTTCGATCTTGCCGGCGATGGCCTGCAGGGCGTACAGGTTGCGCGGCGTGTACAGCTCCAGCAGCTCATCGACCAGCTCCGTGCGGCCGTCGAGCACCGGGAAGCGGTCGCGGAGCTGCTGGTAGTGCGGGCCACGCTGCACCTCGACCGTCGCGTTTGGCGGCGCCGGGTCCGGCATGACCGTCGACGCGAAGTGGGGACCCGATGCGCCCGGGCCGGTGGGCGGATCGGCCGCCAGCGGGGCCGGCGGGGGCGGCTCTCCACCCTCCCCCAGCGACTCGCCGGCGTCGGCCGGCGCCCCGACCAGCCCGACCGGTGCCGGCGGCAGCTCCTCGTCCGCTTCCGCGCCGGCGGCCGGGAGCGGCTCGTCTTCGCTCGGCGTGTGGCGCTCGATCCCGAGCTTGGCCAGGTCCGTCTCGTCGACCGGCGCCACGCGATCCACGTCGCCGCCGATCGCCAGGTCGCAGCCGCCGCATCGGTACAGCTTGCGGGACGGGGCGTCGGCGTCCCGCGGCCAGATGAATTGCTCGCCCACCACCGGACGCCGGCAGGCCGCGCAGCGGGTGGCGTAGAGCTCCTCGACGTGCTGGCTGAGCGGCACGTCCACGCGCCGCGAGGCGGCCAGTCCCGAGAAGGCGGCGTCGATGGCGGCCGGCTCGGGCGCGAGCAGGAACGCCTGCGCCGCAAGCTGGCCGAAGGGGCTGGGATCGGCGGCCACCGCGCGCATGCCGTGCGCGATCGCGCGCCTGGCGGTCCAGCCGGTGCCCGCCCACGGGTCGAGCACGGTGTCGCCGGCGCGGGCGAAGGAGGTCAGCTCGGCGTCGAGCTGGTTGTCGGCGGGCGAGGGAAAGTATCGCTCCAGGAGCGCCAGGCCGGGGAGGCGACGCGGGAGGACGACGTGGTCGAGTCGCCTCTGACCGGAGTCGCCCATCGGGCCTCCTACGCTTCCTCGATCAGCTCCTCTTCGAGCTCGGGCTCGGTCGAGAACTCGGGCAGGGTCGTGTCGAGCTCCTCGACCTCCTCCTGCTCCTCGTCGAGCTCCTCGCTCTCCTCCTCGTCATCGTAGCGGAGCGCACTGCCCCGAATGTCGGGTCGGACGCCACCCGGTCGCGCTGCCGCGCTGCCCGGGAACGAGACCTTGCCGAAGTTGTCCGGGTGGGCGAACACCTCGCGGATGATGATGCGCACCTCCTCCCGGTCGAGGACGGTGATCGCGGCCTCGTAGCGGTTGCCACCCTTCATGAGCTTCGCCAGCCGCGCCCCCACGCGCGGCTCCACCTGGCCCAGCTGCACGTCGCCGACCGTCGCCATCAGCATCTCGCCTTCCAGGGCGAGCTCCACGGCGTCACCCGGCGACAGGGGCGCAAGCTGTCGCTCCGGCGCGACGTTGATGAGCCGCGCATGGCCGGTCTTGCCCATCTCCTCGATGAAGCTGGCCGCGGACGCCTTCTCCGGCTTGCCGTTCTCCCGCTTGCCGGACTTCGCGTTCACGAGCACCTGCAGCCGGGCCACGTTCCGCTCCGCGATGCGATTGGTGGCATCCCGGGCCAGGGCGCTCTGGTAGGCATCGAGGGCCTCGGCGTCGCGCCCGAGCTCGGCCAGTGCCTTGCCGAGGCGGTTGTACGCGTCGGTATCGGGCCCGGATTCGAGCAGCTGCCGGTTGGCCTCGACCGCAGCCTCCCACTCGCCCCGCGTGGCATGGGCGATGGCGGCGTCGGCCAATTGGCGACGCTGCCGGATGTTGGTATCGGTGTCACCCAGCGTCATGGTGCGCTTCGTCTCCCCGCGTCGGACTGCGGATGCGTAACTGAAGTTCGGCGTTCGGTGGGCGATCCCGGCGGGCCGGCCCGCCGAAAAGCGCCTTGTTGTAGCACCGCCCGGAAGGGGTGTCAACGAGGGCCTGTCGCGAGCTCAGGACGCGTGCAGAAGGAGTGCCACCACCACGCCCAGAACGGCGAGCGCGCCGAACTCCAGGGCCACCGCGCGCGCTGCCGCGCCGTCCTCCAACGCCTCTGCCGCGCCGCCCCAGGCATGAAAGGCGAGGGCGACCAGCGCGCCGGCGACGATGGCCGGGATGGCCAGCAGCGCCACGGCGGCAGCCACCTGAGCGACCGCCAGCAGGTGCAGCAGGGCCTGGCCGAGCGCCTCGGCGCCGTATCGCTGCCGGGTCTCGGCGGCGCGCACGGCGGGGACGGCGACGATCGGGAGCAGCAGGCCGATTCCCGTCGCCCAGCCGCTCGGCAGCGTCAGCGACAGGAGGCCGGCCGCGCTGCCGAACACGACCCCGATCATGGCCAGCTCAAGTCCGAGCCCGGCCTGCCCGGTGCGGTTCGCCCGCAGCTCGAACCACAGCACGGCCCACAGCAGCACGGCGGCCACCGGGACCAGCAGGAGCCCGATGGTGCCGGCGGTCAGCCTGCCGAAGAAGGTGAGGGCCACGCCGCCGGCGGCCAGCGTGGCGTACCGCGCGAAGCCGATCCTGGCCGTCGCCGGCCCGATGAGCCACACCGCGCCCAGGCCGCCCAACACCAGCTGCCCGGCGATCGCCACCGCCAGCCAGAAGGGCGAGCCGTACCAACCGACCGCGGCCAGCG
>JAPSGM010000011.1 GCA_031177555.1 Chloroflexota bacterium | reverse complement strand
ATGGATCACCCCTTGCTATGGCTGTACGTGTGAAGGGCGGGACCCGTGCCGCCCCGTCCAGGCCGCTCGGGTCTTCGCCCACCTGCTGATACGGGCGGGGTTTCGCGGCCGAGCCAGGCCACGCAGGAGCTGGCCGGCCGTCAGCCAGCGGCTGGCGGTAACTCCCACGATTACCCCGATCCGAGCCGATTCCCGGCAGGAACAGCCAGCCGCTGACGCGAAAACCTCGACGAAAGTGGTCCCGGGACACCGAATCGTCCGAGATACCGCCAGTGATTGGCGATCACGCGACGTCAGGCGCCCCCGGCCACGCGCCCCGAGGCATTTGACGCACCCTTGGGCAGGCCGCACACTCCATCGCACCCACGTCGCAGCCCCGCGCGTCGAGCATGCCGCAGACCACCATCTACTCCGCGCCACCGAGAACCCCCCTCGTCCCGATCCCGGCCGTGGCCACTCGAGAGGTGGCGCGCCTGTTCGGGCGGAGCGCCGCGCTGGCCGGCGTCTCGCTGGACGTGGAGCGCGGCCGGCTCGTCGCCCTGCTGGGGCCGAACGGCGCCGGCAAGACGACCCTGCTGCGCATCCTGGCCACGTCGCTGCGGCCGACGTTCGGGACCGCCCACGTGGAAGGCGTCGACGTTGCCGAGCGGCCCGAGCTGGTCCGCCCGCGGGTGGCCTACCTCTCGCACGCGATGGGCCTCTACGACGACCTCACCGCGGCCGAGAACCTGTCCTTCGCCGCGACCATGCTCGGCCTGGCCGACGCGGCCGGCGCCGTCGCCTCCGCCCTGTCCGAGGTCGGGCTGAGCGCCGATGCCGACCGACGGGTCCGCGGCTTCTCGGCCGGGATGCGACGGCGGCTGTCGATCGCGCGGCTCCTGCTGCGCCGGCCCTCGCTGGTGCTGATGGACGAGCCGCACGCCGCCCTGGACGCGGAGGGCATGGCGCTGATCGACCGCCTCCTGCAGCGCTGGCACGACGAGGGCACGACCGTCCTGGTCGCCTCGCACCAGGCGGAGCGGGTGACGCGGCTGGCCGACGGCTGGGCGCGCCTGGATGGCGGCCTGCTGGTCGAGGTCGGCGGCGCCGGGATCACGGCCGCCCCCGCCTGGGGTCCGCCCCTGGCCGAGCCCGTCACGGCGTCGTCGGAGGGCTGAGCGGAGTGCGGACCGACCTCGCCATCGCCTTGGCCATCGCTCGCAAGGATGCCGTGGCCGAGCTGCGCGGCCGGCAGGCCGCCGGCGCCACGCTCTTCTTCGCCGCGCTGGTGCTGCTCCTGTTCGGCTTCGCGCTGGGACCGGACTCGCGGCGGCTGGCGGAGGCGGCTCCCGGCCTGCTCTGGCTGGCGATCGTCTTCGGCGGCCTGCTGACCGTTGCGCGGCTGCACCAGATCGAGACCGACGACGGCGCCCTGGACGAGCTGGCGCGCTACCCCGTCGAGCGACGCGCCATCTACCTCGGCAAGGCGATCGCCGGCCTGCTGGCCATGCTGGCCTTGGGCGGGGTGCTCCTGCCGGTGGTGGCCGTGCTGTACGGCATCGACCTGCTCGCGGCGGCGCCGCCGCTGCTGATCACCGTGGTGCTGGGGGCCATCGGCTTCGCGGCTGTCGGGACGTTCTACGCGGGCGTGACGGTCAGGATGCGGGCCCGCGAGGTGATGCTGCCGCTGCTGATGCTGCCGGTGATCGCGCCGCTCCTGCTCGCCGCGGTGAAGGCCACCGCGGCCGCGCTGGGCGGCGACCCGCTCGGCGAGCTCGGCGCATGGCTCCAGCTGCTGGCCGCGTTCGACCTGGTCATGCTGCTGGCCGGCGCCGCCGGGTACGGCTACCTGCTGGAGGAGTGATGGGTACCCGCATCCTGGGCGTGGGGGCGCTCCTGCTCGTGGTGGCGGCATCGGTCAACGGGCTGTTCCTGGTCCCCGCCGACCTGAACCAGGGGGACGCCCAGCGGATCATGTACGTCCACGTCCCGTCCGCCTGGCTGGCCTACCTCTCCTTCGGCGTCACGGCGCTGGCCGGCGTCGGCTACCTGTGGAAGCGCGACCTGCGGCTGGACGCGGTGGCGCTGTCCGCGGCCGAGATCGGGGTGATGTTCACCGCCTTCGCGATCTGGAGCGGCATGATGTGGGGCCAGCCGGTGTGGGGCGTCTTCTGGCAGTGGGAGGACCCGCGCTTGACGACCACGGCGCTCCTGCTGGCGCTCTACGTGGGCTACCTGCTGTTCAGGCGCCTGACCGATGACCCCCGGCGCCGCGCGGCGCGCGCCGCCGTGGTGGGGCTGGTGGCCGCGGTCGACATCCCGATCGTGCACTTCAGCGTCGAGTGGTGGCGCGGCCTGCACCAGGGGCCCACCATCGGCTCGCCCGAGCGGCTGCTGGATCCCGCCGCGCCCTCGCAGTTCGTCATCGCGCTGGTTTCCATGGTCCTGGCCTTCACCGTGGCCTGGGCCTGGCTGATGGTGCGCCGCTACCAGCTGGCCCGGCTGGATGCCGATCTCGAGGAGCTGGCCCGTCGCGGGCGAGTCGCCGAGGCGCGGCGCGCGGGCCTCGCCGCTCAGCGCGTCGAGGAGGCGACCCGGTGATCCTCCTCTCGATCATGCCCCGGCTCCCGCCGGACGTCTGGTTCATCGTCGCCGCCTGGGGCGTGATCCTGGGCGGGCTGGCGCTCTACGCGGCCGCGTTGCTCCGGCGCATCGCGGCGAGGCGAGCGCTGGCCGGCACGCGCCCGATGGACGACGAGCCGCCCGGAGGGCGCGAGTGACCCTGGCCCGGCCGGTTCAGGCACCGGTCCCGCCGCGGCGGCGGTGGGGCCTGCTGCTCGGCGTGGCGGCCGTCATCGGCGTCATCGCCTGGCTGGCCTTCAGCGGCATCGGCAACGCGCTGGTCTACTACCAGACGCCCAGCGAGCTGCTGGCGCGCGGCGGCGAAGCCATCGGGCGGCAGGTGCGGCTCGGCGGCCTGGTCAAGGTCGGCAGCGTCAGCGGGCCGGCCACCGACCTGACCTTCGTGGTGACCGACGGCACGACCGAGATCACCGTCCACAGCACCTCGGCGCCGACCAGCACCTTCCGGGAGGGCGTGGGGGCGGTGGTCGAGGGGCGGCTCACCAGTGAGGGCGTCTTCGAGGCCTCGCGGGTGATCGTGAAGCACGACGAGAACTACGTGGTGCCCACCGAGGGCCAGGTGCCTTCGCACCTCCCTGACGGCGGATGATCCCGACCCTCGGTCACGCGGCGGTGGTGGTCGGCCTGGCCGCGACCCTGTTCGCCGCCGCCGCCTTCTGGCTGGGAGCGCGGCGCAACGACCCCGGCCTCGTCCTGCTCGGGCGGCGCGCGATGTACGCCGCCTTCGGCCTGGCGCTCGTGGCCAGCGCGGCGATGGTGGTCAGCCTCCTGACGCACGACTTCAGCGTGCGCTACGTGGCGCGCAACAACGCGACCACCACGCCGCCCTTCTACTCGTTCATCTCGCTGTGGGCCGCCCTGGAAGGGTCGATCCTGTTCTGGACGCTGCTCGCCACCGGATGGGCGGCCCTCGTGCTGCATCGGTACCGGGAGCGCGCGCCGGCGCTGATGCCATGGGCGGGAGTGACCCTGGCGCTGGGCGCCGCGTTCTTCTTCGCGGTGATGGCCTGGCCGGGCGACCCGTTCGTGCGCACCGAGCCGGTCGGGGCGGAGGGCAATGGCCCGAACGCCCTCCTGCAGAACCACCCGTTCATGGGCCTGCACCCCCCGCTGCTGTACCTGGGCTACAGCGGCCTGGCCGTGCCCTTCGCCTTCGGCATGGCGGCCCTCGTCACCCGCAGGACCGATGAGGCCTGGCTCGGCATGGTGCGCCGCTGGACGCTGGTGCCATGGACCTTCCTGAGCGCCGGGATCGTGGCCGGCGCATGGTGGAGCTACGAGGTGCTGGGCTGGGGCGGCTACTGGGCCTGGGACCCGGTCGAGAACGCCGCCCTGCTGCCGTGGCTGACGGCCACCGCCTTCATCCACTCCTCGATGGTCGCCGAGCGGCGCGGCACGCTGCGCGTGTGGACCCACGCGCTGGTCATCGCCACCTTCGTCCTGACCCTGGTCGGAACCTTCCTGACGCGCTCGGGAGTGGTGGAGAGCGTCCACTCGTTCACCCAATCGGCGATCGGGCCGTGGTTCGCCGGCGCGATCATCGTGGCGCTGGCGGGCTCGCTGGCCCTGCTGGTGTGGCGCATTCCCGAGCTGGGCGACACGCGGCCGCCCGGCCGCCCGGTCAGCCGCGAGGCGGCCTTCCTGTTCAACAACGTGCTGTTCCTGGGCGTCACCTTCGTGGTGCTGTTCGGGACGGTCTACCCCATGATCCGCGAGGCGGCCAGCGGCGAGCGGGTCAGCCTTGGCGCCCCGTGGTTCACCCAGGTCAACGCGCCGATCTTCGTGGCGCTCCTGTTCCTCATGGGCGTGGGGCCGGCGTTGCCGTGGGGCGGCGCATCGTGGCGGACGGTGCGCGACCGCTTCGCGCTGCCGCTCCTCGCCGGCGCCCTGCTGGCCGTCGCGGGGTGGCTGCTCGGCGTGCGGGCGGCCGCCCCGCTGGTGGCGCTGGCCATGGCCGGGTTCGTGGTCACCGTGATGGGCGAGGAGGTGGTGCGCGGGTCCCTGGTCCGCGGTCGCGCCCGCGGCGAACGGCCACCGGTCGCCGCCTGGCGCCTGGCCACCCGAAACCGGCGCCGGTACGGCGGCTACCTGGTGCACGCCGGGATCGCGGTCATGGCCGTGGCGGTGGCGGTGTCCGGCAGCCTGGCCAGCGACGTCACCGTCACGCTGCGGTCCGGCGAGAGCGTGCAGCTGGGCGCCTACACCGTCACCCACCAGCGGGTCGTCAGCGAGCGGCTGGCGTCCGACCCGCGGGTCCTCGAGACGCGCGCCGAGCTGGCGCTGGCCGGCCCGCAGTCCGGTGCGCTGGCCCCGGCCCTGCGCGACTACCCCAACTCGCCGTCGCCGATCGCCACGCCGGCCGTGCGGACCGCCGCCGGCGAGGACCTGTACGTCACCCTGCTGGCCACTGACCCGGCCAGCGGCGAGGTCACGCTGCACGTCTTCGTCAACCCGCTGGTGGCCTGGATCTGGATCGGTGGCGCGGTGGTGGTGCTGGGCGCCGCCTTCGCGGCGTGGCCCGAGCGCCGCCGGGTGCCCGTTCCCGCCCCTGCCGCCGAGCCGGTCCCGGCGACCGCCACCATCGCAGCCGCGAGGCCCGAGCAGTGAGCGTGCGCGCGCTCCGCTGGCTGCTCGTGCCCCTCGTCGTCGTGCCGCTGGCCTGGCTGCTGGTCGCCAGCCTGGGGCGGTCGGTGCCGCGGGTCGGCGAGCCGGCGCCGGAATTCAGCCTGGTCAGCATCGACGGCCAGACGGTGACGTCCGAGAGCCTGGCCGGCCGGCCGTACCTGCTCAACTTCTGGGCGAGCTGGTGCATCCCCGCCTGCGTCGACGAGCACCCCGTGCTGATCGACGCCGAGCGGCGATACGGAGACCGCGTGGCGATCCTGGGCGTGCTGTACCGCGACTCGCCGGAGGCGGCGCGGGCCTTCCTGGACACGTACGGCGACGGCGGCTGGCTGCACCTGTCCGATCCCGGGGAGCGGCTGGCCGGGGCGTGGGGCGTGCTCGGGCCGCCGGAGACCTTCCTGGTCGGCGCCGATGGGCGGGTCGCCGCCCGCCGGATCGGCCCGCTGACGGCGGCCGACCTGGACGCCTTCCTGGCCCCGGTGGCGGCGGTGGACCGATGAGCCGGCTCCTCCTCCCGGTCGCCGCCGTGGCGGCGCTGGCGGCGGTCGCCCTGGTCGGCGTGGCGCTGCTGTCGGCGCCGGCGCCTCGCACCGATGCCGAGCGCACCGAGCGCCTCGCCGCCCAGCTGCGCTGCCCGGACTGCCAGGCGCTCTCCGTGGCCGAGTCGCGGACGCGGGCGGCGGGCGCCATCCGCGGCGAGATCGCCGGACTGGTGGCCGTCGGCCGCAGCGACGAGCAGATCCGCAGCCACTTCGTGGATCGCTACGGGGAGTGGATCCTGCTCGCGCCACCGGATCCGGTGGCGTGGTGGCTGCCGGCGCTGGTCGTGCTGGCGGCAATCGCGGCGTTCGGCGCCTGGCTCCTGCGTGGTCGCGCCGCCACGACCCGTGCTCCCGGCGCCACCCATGCGCCCGCCACGGCGGCCGCCGGCGCTCCGGACGCCGAGGCGCGCCGCGTCCGCGAGGAGCTGGAGGCGCTCGATGGCTGAGCTGAGCCTGCTCCTCCTGCTCCTGGCCGCGACGGCGCTGGCCGTGGCGTGGCCCCTCCTGGACCGGGACGCCCGCGCGGCGGCGCCCCCCGCGCCCGACGACGAGCGCTCGGTGCGGCATCGGCTGGCGCTCGAGGCGCTGCGCGACCTGGAGGCGGACCGACGCGCCGGCTCGCTCGACGAGGCCAGCTATGCCGCCCAGCGCGCGGAGGCGGAGGCCCATGCGGCGGCGACCCTGCCCGGAGCGCCGGAGCCCACCCCGGACGGCGTCCCGGCGCCGGCAGCCTGGCGCGGGCGCCGCATGGCGACGCTGCTGGGCGCGGCGCTGGCGGGCCTGGTGCTCGTGGGCTTCGCGCTGCCGGCGCCGCTGGGCATCGCCGAGCGGACCGTCACCGACCGGGGGCTCGCCGACGCCATCGCGGCCGAGGAGGCACGCCAGGCCGAGATCGGCCGGCTGCTGGAGCAGCTCTCCTCCGACACCGTCGACACGCGGGCCTGGTCGGCGCTGGCCGATGCCTACCTCGCCGGCAGCACCGCCGAGGACCGCCGGCGTGCGGCCGTGGTGCTGCAGACCCTCATCGGCCTGGAGCCGGAGGATGCATCCGCCTACCGGAGGTTGATCACCGTCTACATCGAGGCCGGGTCATGGCGGGACGCGCGTGCCGCCCTCGACGCCTACGAGGCGTTCGCGGCGGACGACGAGCCGGACCTGCCCTTCTTCCGGGGCCTGATCGCGCTGCGGGGCGACGGGGACGAGGCGGAGGCGGTGCGCCACTTCGACCGCTTCCTGGAGCTGGCGCCCCACGATCCGCGGGCGGCGATGGTCCTCAGCCTGCGCGAGCAGGCAGCCGGAACGGAACCTGCTCGGTGATGATCCGGTCCATCGTGGCGTGGAGCGTATCCAGCTCGGGGGCCGGGATACGGTCCAGGAAGTGCTCGCCGATGCCACGCAAGTGGGTGGGCGAGGCGCGGCGCAGGCGCTCGTAGCCGGCCCGCGTCAGCTGGGCCCACTGGCCGCGGCGGTCGGTGTCGCAGCTCATCCGCTCGACAAGGCCATCGGCCTCCAGGCGGTCCACCAGGCGCGTCGCCCCTGAGCGCGACAGGACCATGAGGTCGGCCAGCTCGCTCATTCGGCGCCGGCGCTCATCGGCGTAGGCCAGGAAGAGGAGGACCTCGTACTCGCCCAGGCTCATGCCCTGCTCGGCCTGGAGCTCGCGCTCCAGCTGGCGCCGCACCTGGGCGTGCGCGAACAGGAAGGCCCGCCACGCATCCAGGCGCGGGTCGTCGGGAGCGGGGATGGTGGCCTTCGGTTTCATCGGTCCATCATCCTGCCAGAACATCATTGACCGAGCAACCAAGTTATGGGTGGGGCGCGCGCGGCACGTCGACCCAGAACGTGGAGCCGGACCCGTGCGTGCTGCGCACGCCCACCGAGCCACCGTGCCCCTCTGCGATGTGCCGGACGATGGCCAGTCCCAGGCCGGCGCCGGCCCGTTCCGGCTCGGCCGCCGCGTCCCGAGCCCGAGAGCGATCGACCTTGTAGAAGCGCTCGAAGATCCGCGACCGGTGGGCCTCCGGGATCCCGATGCCGTCATCCGCGACCTCGAAGCGCACCGCGGCCTCGGTGGCGGACCACGCCAGCCGGACCTCGCCGCCGCGGTGGCTGTACTTCACCGCGTTGTGCGCAAGGTTGAGCAGGGCCTGGCCCAGGCGCTCGGCGTCCCCGGCCACCATCGGGTGATCCGGTTCGGCGGGAGGCGGCAGGACGCGCACCGTCATGCCCTGGCGGTCGGCCATGGGCCCGATGCGCTCGGCAAGCCGGGCGATGACGTCGGACGGCCGCAGCGGCGCGATCGTCAGGCTCACCTCGCCGGACTCGATCCGGGCCAGGTCCAGCAGCTCGTCCACGAGCTGTGCCAGGTGGTCGACCTCGCGTTCGATCTGAACCGCGAAGTCCCGGGCGGACGCTCCGTCGTCCACCGCGCCGTCAGCCACCGTCTCGGCCAGGAGCTTGATCGAGGTCAACGGGGTGCGCAGCTCGTGGCTGATGTTCGCCATGAAGTCGCGGCGCACCCGCTCTGCGCGGCGCAGGGCGCTGATCTCGCTGAGCGACAGCACCACCCCGCCGTCCGGCAGGCGGAGGCCCTCGACGGAGAAGCTGCGCGACGCGCGGTGGCCGAGCTCGGTCTCGCCGACGGCCGGCTCGGCGGAGGCCAGCGCCTCGCGGGCCACCGCGTCGAGCGGCACCGATCCGAGAGCGGCGATCAGGCTCATGCCCGGCAGGGCATCCGCCGGGCGCCCCGCCAGCTCGGCGGCCACCGGACCGGCGCTCCGAATGCGCAGCCTGTGGTCGACGACGATGAGCAGGGTTCGGCTGTGGCGCAGCAGCGCCTCGAACGCGGCGCCGGCGACGGCCCGTTCAGCCACCGCCCCGCCGGGTCGCGTCTCCCCGCGGGGTGAACGCGTAGCCGATGCCTCGCACGGTGCGGAAGTAATTGTGGCCGCCCGCGCTCCGCAGTTTGGTGCGCAGCCACGAGACGTGAACGTCAACCGTGCGGCCGTCGCCGACGTAGTCCATTCCCCACAGGCGCTCGAGCAGCTGCTCCCTGGTGAAGATGCGCTCCGGGCTGGCGGCCATGTGGGCCAGCAGGTCGAACTCGCGCGTCGTCAGCCGCAACGGGCGGCCGTCCTGCGTGGCCACGCGGCGTGCCACGTCGATCACCAGGCCGTCGCTGCGGATGACTTCCGCCGTGGGGCCGTGGGCCGCCTGGCGTCGGCGCCGGCGCAGGACCGCCTCGATGCGCGCCAGCAGCTCCGGCCGGCTGAACGGCTTGGCCACGTAGTCGTCGGCCCCGACCTTCAGGCCGACGACACGGTCGATCTCCTCTCCCTTCGCCGAGAGGACGACCACGGGCGTGTCGACGCCGTCCGCACGGATCGAACGCAGCACCTCCAGGCCGCTCATGCCCGGCAGCATCACGTCGAGCACGATCAGATCGAGCGTCGGGTCGCGCGCCGCGGCGAGGGCCTGCTCCCCGTCGACCGCGACGCGGACCTCGAAGCCCTCGCGCTCCAGGTTGAAGGTCAGCGCCTGGCGCAGGGTGCGATCGTCCTCCACCACGAGGATGCGCCGCCGGGGGACGACGCCGTTGGCGCTCAGGGGTTGAGGTCCTCGATGCGGCCGGTGGCCAGGAAGACCACGTCCTCGCCGATGTTCGTCACGCGGTCGCCGAGCCGCTCGAGGTGATGAGCGGCGAAGAGCATGTGCGTTGCCTGCCTGGCGCGATCCGGGGAGGACTCCATGAGCCGCACGGCGTCCTCGTAGACGCTGTTGTAGAGGTGGTCGATGTCGTCGTCCCGGGCGCACACCTCGCGCGCCTCCTGCTCGCTGACATCGACCAGCGCCCGCATGGCGGCGCGCAGCTGCTCGCGGCACAGCTGCTCCATGCGCGGGATCTGCGGGAAGAGCGGCAGCTCCGGCTCGGACGCGAGCTGCTGGGCAAGCTTGGCGACGTTGGTGGCGTAGTCGCCCATGCGCTCGAGCTCCGCTGCGGCGTGGTAGAGGGAGAGCAGCTCGCGGAGGTCGCGGGCCATCGGTCCCTGGCGCGCGATGACCGACGCGATGGTCAGGTTCACCTGCCGCTGGAGCTCGTTGACGTTCGCATCGGCCCACCGCACGCGGTCAGCCAGCTCCACGTCCCGGGTGATCAGCGCCTCGCCGGCCTGCTGGAGCTGCGCTTCGACCATGGCGCCGAGCCTCAGGACGTCGTCTTTCGTGGTCTGGAGCTGCTCCTCGAAGGTGCGGCGCAGCGACGGGTGCTCCTCGGCGGCGACCTGATCGTCGGTCACCCGCGGGTTCTCCGGCCTGGCGTCCATTCGACCCTTCCTACCCGAACCGGCCCGTGATGTAGTCCTCAGTGAGCCGGTGCTGCGGCGAGGTGAAGAGCCGCTCGGTCGGCGCCATCTCGACCAGGTATCCGGCCCGGTCCTCGCCCATGCTCAGGAACGCGGTGTAGTCGCTGGCGCGGGCCGCCTGCTGCATGTTGTGGGTCACGATCAGGATCGTGTAGTTCTCCTTGAGCTCATGCATCAGCTCCTCGATCCGCAGCGTGGCGATGGGGTCGAGGGCGCTGGCCGGCTCGTCCATGAGGATGACGTCCGGCTCGACGGCGATGGCGCGCGCGATGCACAGCCGCTGTTGCTGGCCGCCCGACAGCGTCGTCCCGGGCGCTCGCAGCTTGTCCTTGACCTCGTCCCACAGCGCCGCGCGCGTCAGCGAGCGCTCCACCAGCGCGTCCATGTCGCCCCGGTAGCCGGCAATCCGCGGGCCGAACGCCACGTTGTCGTAGATCGACTTGGGGAACGGATTCGGTTTCTGGAACACCATCCCGATCCGCCGCCGCACCTCGACCGGGTCCACGCCATCGGCATGCAGGTCGACCCCGTGGTAGAGGATGCGCCCTTCCAGGCGGGCGGTCTCGATGAGGTCGTTCATGCGGTTGAAGCTGCGGAGCAGCGTGCTCTTCCCCGAGCCGGAGGGGCCGATGAGCGCGGTGATCCTGTTGCGCGGCACCTCCAGGCTCACGTCGCGAACGGCGCGGAACGAACCGTAGTAGCAGGAGACCGACTCAACCCGAAAGACGACGTCGTCCTCCGGGAAGGCCAGCGGAGCGGCGTCGGTGGTGGCCGCCGGGGCGATCTGCTCGGACTCGTCCAGGGTGGGTCTGGCTGGCATCAGATGTATTGTCGGGCCTTTCCCGGCATCTCGCTCGGCCGACGGCGGCGCCTCCGGCCCGAAGTCGACGGTAACCGCCTCACCACCTACGTTCGAATCGGTTGCGCAGGTAGATGGCCAGGGCGTTGACCACCAGCAGCACCACGATGAGCACCACGATCGCGGCGTACACGTTGCCCTCGAAGGTCGCCGGCTTGCGCGCCCAGTCGTAGACGGTCGTCGGCAGCGCGGTGTATCGCCCCTGCAGCTGCTCGAGCAGGTTGTCGTAGCGGACGCTGAAGCCGCCGACGACCGCTCCCACCAGGATGAGGGGCGCCGTCTCCCCGAAGGCCCGGGCCATCGACAGGATGGTGCCGGTGAAGATGCCCGGAGCGGCGTACGGCAGCACGTGGCTGCGGACGACCTCCCACCGGGTGGCGCCCACGCCGAACGCAGCTTCCCGGATGGAGGCGGGCACAGCCCGCAGCGCCTCCGAGCTGGTGATGATCACGATCGGCAGCACCAGGATGGCCATGGTGAGGCCACCGGCGATGAGGCTGCGGCCGGAGGCTGGGCCCGGGCCGACGAGGTCCCCGAGCGCGACCACGAAGACCGCCAGGCCCAGCAGGCCGTAGACGATGGACGGGACTCCCGCCAGGTTGCGAACCACCGTGTTGACGAAGCGGGTGAAGCGGGTGTCGGACGCGTACTCCTCCAGGTACACGGCGGCGCCGATCCCGAGCGGGAAGCTGAGCACCACGACGAAGCCCATCAGCATCAGCGATCCCTGGATCGCCTGGCCCACCCCGGCCCGCTGAGGCTGGGACGCCAGGGGAGCCGTCAGGAAGTCGGGGCCGCGCTCGAGGAGCACGGGCATGCCGTTGAGGAACACCACGGTGAGCAGCCAGGCCAGCACTCCCAGCGTGAGGACCAGCAGCAGGACGAGAAGCCCATGAAAGGCCGGGCTGCGCCAATCCGTACGCTCCCGGCCTTCGAGCGAGCGGCGCACCGCCTCGGCTGCGGTGATCGCCTGGCCGCGCGGCGTTGCGGCCATCAGTAACGCACCCGCACGCGGCGCACGAAGCGATCGGCGAACAGGTTCAGCGCCAGCGTGAAGACGAAGAGCAGCATGCCCACGAAGAAGAGGCTGGGGAACGCCAGGGTCGCGCCCCGGACCTGGTCGGACCCGGTTGCGAGCGCGGTCATGGCAGCGGTCATCGTCTGTCCGGGAGCGCAGGGGTTGACGCTGAACAACGACCCACCGGTGGCGCCGGCGGCGATCGAGACGACCATCGTCTCGCCGATGCCGCGCGACAGGCCCAGGATCAGGGCGGCCACGATGCCGCTGATGGCGGCCGGGAACACGACCCGCAGGCTGGTCGTCCGCCTCTGCGCGCCGAGCCCGTACGCCGCCTCACGCAGCGAGCGAGGCACCGCGTACATTGCGTCCTCCGCCACCGAGGCCACCAGCGGCGTGATCAGGACGCCCACCCCGATGCCTGCGGCAGCCAGGTTGAACTGCTCGGTGATCCCCGGGCAAGCCTGGTCGACCACCACCGGGCTGATGACCTGCAGCGCGAAGTAGCCGAGCACCACGCTCGGGATGCCGGCCAGGACCTCCAGCACGGGCTTGATCACCCGTCGCGCCCGCGGCGAGGCGTATTCCGACAGGTAGATGGCCGCACCCAGGCCGAGCGGCGTCGCGACCAGCATCCCGATCCCGGCCACGACCAGGGTTCCGGCCACGATCGTCGGGATGCCGAACAGGTCCCGGCGAGGGAACCAGCCGCGCTCCAAGAGGAGTGGCAGGTCCACCTGGCTGATGAAGTTCCACGCCTCGCCGGCCAGGGAAAGGATGATCAGCAGGCTGATGACGATGGACAGCGACGCGGCCGCCATGAACGCGATGCGGACGAACAGCTCGCGACGCCGGCGAGCGGAGCTGCCGCGCAGGTCGTCGACGCTCAGCCGCGGGGAATGGCTGGGGATGGCCGTCATCGGTCAGCGGGAACCATAGCGCCTCGCCATGCACTGGCCGGGCGACCAGTCGCCACCCGGCCACTCCGGATGGATGGACCGCTCAGCGGGCTTCCCAGGCGTCGCGGGTCGCCTGGCCCTGCTCCTCGGTGAGCGGCACGTACCCGACCTCGCCGGCCAGCGCCAGCCCATCGGCCGAGACGTAGAAGTCCACGAAGGCGGCGACCGCCGGATTCTCCTCGACGGCGGCCAGGTTCGGGTAGATGAACAGGGGCCGGCTGATTGGATAGGACTCGTCGGCCACCGTCGCGTCGCTGGGCGCGACGCAGCCGTCGCCGCCGTCCACCTCCAGCGACCTGATGCCCTCGGCTTCCGAGGCGAAGGCCAGTCCCACCCAGCCGAGCGAGCTGGGGCTGCCGGCGACCGCTTCGATGATCACGTTGTCGTTCGCCGATGCCGTGTAGTCCGGGCGCGTGGTCGGCTCCAGGCCACGTGCCTCCGCGATGTCGGTCAGCGCGATCTCGACGAAGCTGTCGAACGTGCCGGATTCCTCGCCCGGCGCCGTCGGGCTCAGCGGCGCGTCCGGGTACGGGGCGTGGCTTTCTCCGTACTCGGTGCCGTACGCGCTCTCGAGCTCCGCGGCCAGCTCGTTCGCATCGCTCCACGAGTCGAAGCCCTCCGACTCGGGACCGAGCAGCGCGTAGAGGTCCAGGAAGCTCAGGCAGTCGATGTCGCTGTTCTCGGCCGAGGTGATGACCGAAAGCCCGTCATAGGCCACCAGCAGCTCGACGTGCTCGACGCCGCTCGCCTCGCAGGCAGCGACCTCCTCTTCGCTGATCGGGCGCGACGCGTCGCTGATGTCGGTCTCGCCGTTGCAGAACAGGGCGAAGCCGTCACCGGTTCCCGGTCCTTCCACCGTGTACGCGAAATCGGGGTTGTCCTCGGCGTAGACCTCCGCAACGCGGTTCGTGATCGGCTCCACAGTCGAGGAGCCGGAAACGAAGATCTCGCCGCCATCGCCATCGCCTTCCCCGCTGGCGGCACCCCCGCCGCCGTTGCCGCAGGCCGCAAGGGCGAGCGCCAGCGCGATCGTGATCGGGAGCGCCGGTCGAAGCCATCGTCGGTTGACGTCCAATGCGTTCCTCCTGTTGGGGATGCCCGGTCGCGCAGGCGCGGACCTCGGGCACGCTCGCATGGGAAGCATCGGACCCCGCCGTCAACTGCGGTTCAGGCCGGTGTCAGCGCTGTGTTAAGAACTCGGCTCAGCCGAGGATCCCACGCAGCAGGGCGGCGTACAGGAATCCCAACACGATGGTCGCCGGGAGCGTCAGGATCCAGGACGAGACGATCTCCATCACCAGCGTCCAGCGGATGGACCGCCAATTGCTCACCGCGCCGACCCCGACGATGGCCGATGTGATCGTGTGCGTGGTACTGACCGGGATCCCGGCCTGGGACGCAAGCTGCAGCACGGTCGCCGCAGACATCTCCGCCGCAAAGCCCTGAGCCGAGTCCAGGCCGGTGATCCGCATCCCGAGGGTCCTGATGATGCGCCAGCCGCCGACCGCAACGCCCATCGCCGCCACGGCGCCGATGCTGAAGATGACCCAGAGGGGTACCTCGTCGGACGGGAAGCCGAGGTACACGACCAGGGCCAGGGTGAGGACGCCCATCGGTTTCTGTGCGTCGTTGCGCCCATGGCTGAAGGCCATGTAGATCGCCGACAGGCGCTGGAGGTTGCGGGTCCAGGCCAGGCCGGTGCCGCGCGGCGTTCGACTGAAGACCATGCGCACCACGACGAGCATGACCATGCCGCCGATCACGCCGAGGGCCGGCGAGGCGATGATCGCCAGGAGCACCGGTACCACGCCGCCCCACACGATTCCGCCCGTCCCGGCGTAGAAGAGCCCCACGCCCAGGATGCCCCCGATCAGCCCGTGTGTCTCGCTCACCGGAATCCCGAACCGATACGTCAGCAGGCTCCACGTCATCGCGCCAGCCAGGGCCGCCACGACGGCCCCCTGCGTGAGGAGCTCGGGCCGCACCACGCCGGTCCCGATGGTCAGCGCGACCGCCGTCCCCGTCAGCGCCCCGAGCAGCTCGAAGATGCCGGCAACCAGGACCGCCTGTCCGGGCGTGAACGCGCGCGTCCCGACCGACGTCGCGATGGCGTTGGCCGCATCGGTGAATCCGCCCACGAAGGCGTACACGTAGGACATGCCCACCGCGGCGACGAAGACGAGGAACGCGGCGTCAACCGCGTCAGGCATGGGTGACGACGATGCGCTCGATTACGTTCGCGGCATCCTCGCAGGCGTCGACCGCCTCCTCGAGCAGAGCGTAGACGTCCTTCCACTTGATGACGTCCACGGGATCTCGCCCGTCGCTGAACAGGTCTGCCACCGCATTGCGCGCGATGCGGTCGCCCTCGTTCTCCAGCCGATGGATCTCGATCCAGTGGGGCTGGATGTCCTTGAAGGAGCGGAGCTTCTGGAGCGCGCTGACGAGCTCCTCGCACTGCTTGACGATGATCTGCGCCTGCTCCGCGGCTTCGGGAGTCGGGCTCTCGATCTTGTACAGCACGCAGGTGTCGGCGACCTCTTCGACGAAGTCGAGGATGTCGTCGAGGCGGCTGATCAGCTGGTGGATGTCCTCGCGGGCGAAGGGTGTGACGAACGTGCTGGCGAGCCGGTGCCCGATGTCGTGGCTGAGCACGTCGCCGCGATGCTCCGCCTCGCGGAGCTCCTGCGCGATCCGCTCGCGATCGTGGTAATCGCCGAAGAACCGCTCCAGCAGGCGCGCAGCGGCGAGGACGTTGACGGCGTCCTCCTCGAACATGTCGAAGAACTTCTCCTCGCGTGGGATGAAGGGCAGGCGCATCTGGCTTCCCTCCGGTGGACGTTTCCCGATCGCGTGGGCCGTGCGGACCACGCGCCTGCAGCCTACGCCGCCGACCCCTGCCGCTGCCGGCCGATTCGGGATCGTCCCGTTTGACCGATGCGGCACACTCGTCAGGATGAGCCCTGCACCCATTCGGAGGAATACACGTTGTTGAACCTGGACCAGGCAGCGCTGCTGCATCGGCATGGCGACGACTGGCGGGAGCTTCGTGAGGTCCGCCACGCGTCCTCCGAGGATGACGACCTCGAGCGCCGGCTGCAGCGCGGGGAGCGGCTCTTCCGCTGCACCGAGTGCGAACTGGAGATCCTTGCCGTTCCGCCGGGTTCGCGCTGAGGGCGGCCCGCCCGGGCTGATCCCCCTCGTCCTCGCGGCGCTGGCCGCCGGCGCCGCGCTCTCCGGCTGCGCTCCCGCGGCGCGGCCGGGATCGTTGCCGCCGACGCTCGCCATGGAGGAGCACGACGGGTTCGAGGTGGCCTTCCAGAACGGCATCCCGGTCCCGACCTTCGACCGGCAGGCCCGCCGCCAGCTCGAGCTAAGCGGCCCGTGGCGGACGGAGCGCGTCGAGCTCTCGGCCGACCTGTCCCTCACCGAACGGAGCCAGTCCATTGACGCGATCGTCCGCGAGGCGGGCGGTCGCGAGCGGCCCGACTACGACGACTCGGACTGGACGGAGCTGGACGTGCCGGGCGCGCTGAACCACCCGCCCGATGGGGACGAGGTCGGCGGCTGGTACCGTCGCAGCTTCCTCGTTTCCTCGACGTGGGCCGGCCACGCCGCCACGCTCAAGTTCGGTTCGGCGAACTACATCGCCGACGTGTGGGTGAACGGCCGCCACGTCGGCTACCACGAGGGCGGGTACACGCCCTTTGCCTTCGACGTCGGCGCGGCCCTGCTCCCCGGCGAGGTCAACGTCATCGCCGTCCGCGTGGACAACCCGGCCTGGGGAACGCGCAACGACATCGTGCCGTGGGGCCTGGCGGACTGGTGGAACTACGGAGGCCTCACCGGCCCGGTGTGGATCGAGCTCACCCCGCCCACCTACCTCGTGCGAGCGGACGTCGTCCCGCACCTGGACGGAGCCGACGTCTCGGTCCTCGTGCACCGCGGCGCCACACTCGTCGGCCAGGAGGGGGAGGGTGAGGCGGAGGCACCGCTGCCGACCGGCCCCCCGCTCGTCGAGCCCACGGCGCCCGCCGAGGAGGAGGCGGAGCCGACCGTCCGGGTCGAGATCCTGCCGGCCGACGTCGGCCCGCAGAACCTGGCCGCCCCGGTGGCGGAGGCGCTCGTTGCCGACGGCGCGGCGCCGCTGGTCACCGACGAGCTCCCGCTGCGCGACCTCGAGGTGGGGGAGGTGCAGCGGCTGGACACCGCCTTCCTGCTGGGCGGCGTGGACCACTGGAGCCCGGCCGATCCCGCGCTCTACGTCCTGCACGTGACCCTGGACGACGGCC
>JAPSGM010000270.1 GCA_031177555.1 Chloroflexota bacterium | reverse complement strand
GGGCCGGGATCGGCAGGCCGCGCGTGCTGTTGTAGAGATTCTCGAGGGCGTTGACCACGCCGTCGGCGTCCTCGCCGGGGATGCCCAGCTCGTTCGACTTGTAGCAGCCGGTGCCGACGTAGATGGCGTCGTATCCGTCGTCCAGCAGGTCAGCCAGGTGGAAGTCGCGCCCGAGACGCATGTTCGGCTTGAAGGTGGCGCCCAGCTCCCAGACGTGATCGAGCTCGCGGTCCATCCAGGCCTTCGGGAGCCGGTACTCGGGGATGCCGTAGCGCAGCATGCCGCCCTGCTCCGGCTCCGCCTCGAACACGTCGCAGTGGTGGCCGCGCAGCTGGAGGTAGTAGGCGGCCGACAGGCCGGCTGAACCGGCGCCGATGACCGCAACCCGCCGCCCCGTGTCCGGATCCTTGGGCCACGGGATGGGCGCCGGCGCGTCGACCTCCAGCACGCGGTCGGCGCAGTAGCGGTGCGAGTCGCGGATGGCGATGGCGGTGTCCACCTCCTCGCGGCGGCAGTGCGTCTCGCACGGCGCCGGGCAGACCCGGCCCAGGATGGCGGGGAACGGGAGCGAGCGCTTCAGGATGCGGGTCGCCTCCTCCCAGTTGCCCAGAGTGTTCTGCTTGAGGTAGCCGGGGATGTCGACCCGGGTGGGGCACTTGAACTGGCAGGGCGGCAGGCAGTAGGCATCGTGGTCGGAGAAGATCAGCTCCAGCACCATGCGGCGGTTCTCGATGAGCCGCTCGTTGTGCGTGGTGATGACCATCCCCTCCTCGATGGTCGTGCCGCAGGAGATGGGCGTGTCGTCGCGGTCCTGGACCTCGACCACGCAGATGCGGCAGGCGCCGTAGGGCGCCAGCTTAGGCTCGTAGCACAGCGTCGGGACGTCGATGCCCAGCACCCGGCAGGCCTGCAGGATGGTCTGGCCCTCCTCGGCCTGCACCTGCTCGCCGTTGATGGTGACGCCGATCTTGCGGGTGCCGGGCACCATCGGCCAGACGGGCGCGTAGTCCTCCGGGCGCAGCGCGCCGGCGCCGTTGCCGGATCCGTTGCCGTTGCCGTGTCCGTCGGTCGCGAAGCTCATCGGTCCAGTAAGGCTAGCGGGTTTCGGCGGCGGGAGCCGTCTCGATGTCGGCCAGTGGGGCCACCAGGGGTGGCAGCTCCGGGGTGGCGCAGGCACCGGCCAGGCACCCTCCGCGCTCGGCGTGCGCGCGGTACTCGTCGGGGAAGCGGGCCAGGGTGGTGAGCATCGGGCCGGGGGCGCGTGCCTCCAGGTTGCAGAGCGCCGTATCGGCCATCCTGCGCGACAGCTCGCGCAGCATGGTGAAGTCGTTGGGCCGCGGCGTGGCCGCCAGGATGCGGTCCAGCGCCTCGACCAGGCGCCGCGTGCCGATCCGGCAGGGAATCGCCTTGCCGCAGGCCTCCCGGGCCGACCAGTCCAGGAAGAAGCGGGCGGTGTCGACCATGCAGGTGGCGTCGTCGGTCACAAGCAGCTGTCCAAGACCGATGCCCGCGCCGGCCGCCCGCAGCGGCTCGTAGTCGTAGGGCATCGTCAGCTCGCCGCCGGACAGCGCGCCACCGCCGGCGCCGCCGACGAAGAGCGCCTTGATGCCGCGCCCCGCCCCGGCCAGCCGCGCGATCTCGCCGACCGGCGTTCCGAGCGGGACCTCGGCCACGCCCGGCTGGGGCACCCTGCCGTGGATCGTCACCAGCCGGGTGCCGCGGCTCGCCTCGCTGCCCACGCTGGCGAAGGCCTCGGCGGAGTGCGACATGATCCAGGCCGCGTGCGCCAGCGTCTCGCCGTTGTGCACGGCGGTCGGCGCCCCCCACAGGCCGCGCTCGGTCGGGTACGGCGGACGGATGACAGGCATGCCGCGGTCGCCGGCCAGGGCCGCCAGCAGCGCGGTCTCCTCGCCCGCGACCAGCGCCCCGGAGCCCTCCTGGACCGAGACCTGGCAGCTGAAGTCGGTGCCCATCACCAGATAGCCGGCGAAGCGCTGCTCCTCCGCCTGGGCGACCGCGGTCCTCAGCCGCTCGATGGCGGCCGTCCAGTCGCGGCGGACGGCCAGGATGGCCTCCGACGCGCCGGTGGCGAATGCGGCGATGAGCAGCCCCTCCAGGACGAGGTGCGGGTTCCCCTCCGCCAGGGCGCGATCGCCCAGCGCCGCGGGGTCAGCGCCCATGAGGTTGGCGACGACGATGCGTCGCTCCGCTCTCCTGCCGCGGGCCGAGCGCCACTTGGCGGCGGTGGGATAGCCGCCGCCACCGCGTCCGCGGAGGCCAGCGCGCCCGATCTCGTCGATGACGCCCTCCGGCCCGAGGTGGGCGACCGCCCGCTCCAGCCCGGCGTAGCCGCCGTGCTCGCGGTAGCCGTCGAGGGAACCGGGATCGACGTGGCCGATGCCGGCCAGCACCCGGTGCTCCCCGCCCGAGAGGACGCGGATCTGGGGCGAGAGGCCGTTGTCGGCGCGCTTCGTCACGCGCGGCCCCCGGCGACGACCGGGCTGCCGCCCTCGCCGGCTCGCGCCTGGCCTGCCGCGACGTGGCGGCGCTCGTGCACGAGGTGCCGCGCCTGCTCGGCGGTGACCGGGCCGTAGACCAGGGTGTCGATCCTGATCGCCGGGGCCAGGGCGCCGGCGCTCACGTCCGCGGCGGTCTCGAGGGTGAACTTCCCGTCGGCGGTCGACTCGCCGGGACCGATGTCCAGCTCCTCGCGGAGCGCGCGCAGGACGTCGTTGCCGCCGGCGAAGCGGCAGGCGGCGCAGTCGCAGACGGTGACGAGGTGCCCATCGGTCGGGAGGAGGCGGAAGCCGCCCAGGCCGGCGGCCCCGAAGACCTGCGCCCAGTGGATGACCATCCGGTCGCTGATCACGCGCAGCGCCCGCTCCGGCAGGAAGCCGTACCGCTCCTGCACGCCGGTGAAGATGGCCACCAGCGCCTCGGGGCGGCCGCGGAAGCCGTCGATCAGGTCGCGCAGCCAGGCCTCCTCGACGGAGGCGTCCCAGCGCACCGGGTTGCGCATCGGCCGGGACGGAAGCCCCGCCCGGCGATACGCGTTCGCGTCGCGCCGCTCGTCGTAGATCTCCGGCATCCCGTAGCGGATGCGGTTGCCCT
>JAPSGM010000088.1 GCA_031177555.1 Chloroflexota bacterium | reverse complement strand
GCTGCCGGCCAGCTTCACCTGGATGGCGATCGGCCTGGCCATCGGCCGGCCGCTGCTGGCGGCCTCGTCGGTGTACTTCGCCACTGCCATGCTGGTCGGGCTGGTGGCGCTGGCCCAGATCAAGGACTTCACCCGCATCGTCAGGTGGGTGCTGATCGCCGGCATGGCCTACGTTTTCCTTGGCCACATCTCGCTGGGCGGCATGGTCGCCGGGGGCGCGCCGCTGATCTGGGGCATCCTGGCGCCCGTCTCCGCGGTCCTCTACTTCGACGGCGACCGCGGCCTCAAGTGGTTCGGCGCCTTCGCGGCGATGGTGATCGCCTCCATCGCCTTCGACGGCTTCATCACCTCGCTGGTCCCCGCCAAGTGGGACGACCCGCCGCTGTGGCTGATCGCCTACAACCTGCTGGGACCGGCGCTGATCCTCATGCTGCTGATCCGCTACGTCGACGGGCAGCGGCTCCAGGCGCAGCGCCAGACCAGCTCGCTCCTGCACGACATGCTGCCGGCCGCGATCGCCTCGCGCCTGGCGCGCGGCGAGCGGCTCATCGCCGACACGCACCCCTCGACCACGGTCGTGGTCGCCGACGTCGTCGACTTCACCGGCCTGGCGGCCACGATCGAGCCGCGGGAACTGCTGCTGGTCCTGAACCAGCTGTTCTCGATCTTCGATCGGCTGGCGGCTCGCTACGGCCTGGAGAAGATCAAGACGGTGGGCGACGCGTACATCGCGGTCGCCGGCGCGCCGGTGGCGCGCGCGGACCACGCGCGGGCGGCGGTCGAGATGGCCATCGAGATGCATCGGGCTGCCGACCGCCTTGGCGGGCTGCGCCGACGCGGCATCAAGCTACGGGTGGGCGTGGCGTCCGGCCCGGTCACCGCGGGCGTCATCGGCGAGAACAAGTGGGTGTACGACATCTGGGGCGACACCGTGAACGTGGCGGCTCGCATGGAGTCCTACGGCGTGCCCGGCAGGGTCCAGCTGGCGCCGTCCACCCGCGAGCTGCTGGGGGGCGAGGTCTTCCCGATCACCATGCGGACCGTGGACGTCAAGGGCAAGGGTCTGATGGCCACCTACCTGGTCGAGCCGGCCGATGCGCCGAAGTACTACCACCGACCGCCGGACGCAGGCCCGGTCGCGGCGGATCCGGGCGTCGAGGGTGCGGCGGCCGGTGCCGTCGGGGAGGCCCTCGAGGTGCCCGCGGCGACCGGCGCAGCATCACCCGCCTGAGGAGGGTATCCTGTTCTCCCGGACCGATATCCGGGAAGGGTTGGTCACGGTCTCAACTCGAGCCGGCCGTGCGCCAAGAGTTGGTTCGAGAGTGAGGCGTTGTTTCGTATGGCTACAGGAACTGTGAAGCGCGTGATCAGCGATCGCGGCTTCGGCTTCATTGCCGGCGAGGACGGCAAGGAGTACTTCTTCCACCGTGACGGGCTGAACCCGTCGCTCGACTTCGACCGGCTGGTCGGGGGCGAGAGCGTCACCTTCGAGACCGAGCGTGGCCCGAAGGGCGACCGCGCGGTCCGCGTGCAGGCGGCCGAGTAGGCGGTCTCCGCCGAACGCAGACGCCCGGCCAGTGATGGCCGGGCGTTTCCGTGTGATTTGGTCGGGGCGAGAGGACTCAACCCGGCGGGTACCAACTACCGTGTCGTAGTGCCACATTCGGTTTGGCTTGCGTTAGCGGCGTAGCCGCCCGAAGTGCACGAGAAGAGGCCGTCGGACGACCGACGGCCTCACAGCCCGATCTTGGGTACGTTAGTCGCGGAGGATCATGCTGGTGGCGCGGGGCATGCAGGCGTGTCGAATGCGAGCCCGAAGAGGGCAACCACGCCGCCTGAGGCTTCGGCGTTGCCGACGCCCAACGGGATCAGCCCGGTGATGGGGCCACCTTGAGCGGCATTTGCTCCGGCATGAGGTGCGACGCAGCGGAGCGGGGTGATGCCGTGAACGTGCCCAAAGGCGGCGCCTACGGCTGCAAAGGCGAGAACGAGTGCTAGCAGCAAAGAAGTGAGGAGTCGGCGCATGGGATCCCTCTCGTGCGATTTCGCCGTTACCCAAAGATCCGCAGCCGGTTACGTCGTGCCGAGGCAAGCTGACCCATGAGTCGGGTTTCGACACCCGCCCTGCGCGGTACCCTCCTCGGGACGCTGTTGCGGATCTGGAACCCGGTCATGCGGCGTCTCCTTCAGTCCCCTATCCACTGGCCGTGGAGTCGCTGGTTCGCCGTCGTGACGTGGACTGGACGTAAGAGTGGGAAGCGCTATTCGACGCCAGTCTCATACGTGCGTGAGCGCTCGACGGTCTTCATCACAACAGGCGATCGCTGGTGGCGGAATATAGCTGGCGGCGAACCGGTCGAGGTCCTGATTGGCGGAGCTAAACAGCACGCTCGCGCGACGCCTGTGACCGATGCCGCCGAGTGCCATGCAGAACACGACCGGCTCTTCCGCCAGCACAGATGGTTCAGACTTCTAGCGGGTGTTCCCGCCGACCGTCACGGCCATCCCGACACGGTGGCACTCGCCCATGCCGTAGCTGCTGGCCGCATACTGATTCGCGTTGAGTTGGCGCAATGAGGCGGATGGCCTCACGCAGACACACGGCTCTGGAAAGGAGGACGAGCGTGCTCAGACGCTGTGACGAATGTTGCTGCAATCAGCATTGCTGCGGTTGCGGCACGAGGTAGGCATCCTGACGGCAGGACCGGCGGCCGGTGGCGATCGTCCGAGGGCACGGAAAATGCGGGTGGTGCGCTATCACGCGTGGGCCGTAAGTTGAGGCGCATGCCATGAGCGACAAGGGACGAGAGACGCCGAACGTCGACACCCGAGACCTCGATACGCCAGAGCGCCTGGCGACTACGGGACGAGCGGTCGTGGAGGGCGTTGGGCACGCCCTGAAGGGAGAGCACGAGACGGAGCGCGCTGCCGCTCAGTACGTCGATCGCTCTGACGCGATGGCCATCATCGACACTTGGCCCGAGGCACCGAAGAAGGTCGCCGAGCAGATGATCGAGAAGTACGGTGCGCCAAATGAGGCGACGCCTACCCGGGTCTTCTGGTATCGAGTTGGCCCGTGGAAGCGCATGGAAGTGTCGGCCGATCCTGTCGTCCACAACTGGCCAGCACCTCATGAGGACTTCTTCACCCAGGTCCTCGACTACCGGATACCGCCCGAGATGGTGCACCTCATCACGATGTTCGACGGCAGCATCCTGGTCGACCGCACCAGGGGCGAGGTATCGGCTCGTTGCGATTCCGAGGCCGCGAACGTCCTTGGCCTGAACATGGTTCACGAGATCGTCACTGGCAAACGCTCGGTCGAGGATGCCCGGGAGACGTCGTCACAGCACACCGTCGCCTACAACCTAGGCCGTTCGGCCCCCTATGCCGAGCGCCTCCTGTTCCAACTGCCCGAAGGCGGAACCGAGGGCCTCGACAAGCCCACGATCGTCGGCCCCATCCTCCAGCAGGCCGCCGGCAAGCTGAAGGACGTTGTCACTGGCGACGAGGAGGAGGCAACCGAACGCCGCTCTCCGTGATCCATCGGAACTGGGAGGAGGAATGGAAACTCGCGTGAAGTTGTTGGGACATCCGATTCACCCGATGCTCATCGTTCTGCCCCTGGGCTCGTCGAACTTACAGCCGGCAAGCGGTCGATGGAGTCCTTCCAGCGAGCGTGGCGCCAGCTCGAGCGCCCGAGATACCTGGAGACGCGCGAGACCGACTCAAGGCGTCTAGCGGCTGCTCAACGCCTGCTACGGGACTTCGGCGCGCTGTGGCGCGATCCCGCCGTACCGGACAACCTTCGAGAGGAGGCGGCGCGCGAGATCTTTACACAACTCGATGTAGCCGATGGCCGACTCGCGGCGGTCCACCCGCGCGATGAACACGCGTGGCTGCTCTGCATTGCCGCTCGTGAAAAGTTGGAACTGGTCGGGGCGAGAGGACTTGAACCTCCGACCTCAGCGTCCCGAACGCTGCGCGCTAGCCACCTGCGCCACGCCCCGACCGAGAGCCATCCCGAGCGGGATGGACCGGGGAATGGTAGCAGCCGAGCGGTGACCGGTCCACCACAGGGGGGCCGCCCTCCGTAGACTGCGCCGCAGCATGCGCCGATTCCGCCTGACCGATGCCGACCGACTGTTCCTGGCCCTGACCGTCCTGCTGAAGGTTGGCGTGCTGGCCATCGGCGCCATCGGCTACGCCTTCGCCACCGGCGCGCTGGACGGCTCGAAGACGCTGGAGGTCTGGAACCGGTGGGACGCCCCGCACTACCTGGACCTGGTGGTCTTCGGCTACCGGGCGGTGGACGACGGCAGCCTGGTGGGCCCGAACGGGTATCGGTCCGTGTACCCCGGCGACCTGCCGCTCTACATCGTGTTCTATCCCCTCTTCCCGTGGCTGGCCACCGCGGTGAACGCCCTCGTCAACGATCCGCTGGTCAGCGCCTTCGTGGTGTCGACCGTGGCGAGCCTGTTCGTGGCGCCGCTGATGCACCACCTGGTGGCCCACGACGAGGAGCCGGGCGTGGCGCTGCGGGCCGCCTGGTTCCTGCTGATCTTTCCCACCGCGTACTTCCTGCACATCGGCTACACCGAGTCGCTGTTCATGGCCCTGGTGCTGGGATCGTTCCTGGCCGGCCGGTCGCGGCACTGGTGGATCGCCGGGCTGCTCGGCGGGCTGGCCGCACTGACCCGCATCAACGGCCTGATCCTGCTCCCCGCCCTTGCCGCCGAGGCCGCCACCCAGTGGTTGGAGCAGCCGCGAGACGAGCGGCGCCTGCGGCCGGAGTGGCTGGCGCTGGGGCTGGTGGCGGTCGGGTTCGCGGGCTATCTTGCCCTCAACCGGCTCGTGTACGGCGACGCCTTCACCTTCCTGCGCGTCCAGCGCGAGCACTGGTTCAAGGAGGCGGCATTCCCGTGGGAGGCCATCAGCGGCGCCTTCGGCTGGTTTTCCAGCACCGACCCGGACATCGTCTTGATGAACGGCGGGATGGAGCTGTTGTTCACGGGCATGGGCCTGGCGGGGGTGATCGCCTCCGCCTTCCTGCTGCGGCCGTCCTACTTCGCCTGGATGGCGGGCAACTGGCTGCTCTTCACCTCGACGTCCTTCCTGCTATCGATGCCGCGCTACACCCTCACGCTCTTCCCGCTCATGGTCCTGATGGCGCTGGCCACGCGACGGACCTGGGCCATGGTCGCGGTCTCCGCCACCTCCCTTGCGGGCTTCGTGTACTTCGCGGCGCGCTTCGCGACGGGAGAGTGGGCCTTCTGAGGGCCCGATGATCCGGCGCACCCTCCTCCTGGTCGGCCTGGTCGTTGCGGTCACGGCCTGCGCCGCTGAACAGGCCGGTGGGAGCCCCTACCCGCTGCCCGATGGCGCCGCGGCCCGCCGCTGGGGCGACGGCCCGTACGGCGTGGTCCTGATCCCCGACACCGGCCGGGACGCCGCGTCGTGGGACGCCCATGCGCGGGTCCTCGCGGACGAGGGCATGACCGTGGTGGGGCTGGATGCCGTCGACGCCGCGATCGCCGAGGCGGCGATCCGGAGACTGCACGACGACGGCGTCGAGCGCGTGGCCGTCCTGGCGGCCGGCGCCGGCAGCAACGCGGCCTTCGCCCTGGGCGTGGAGCAGCCGGCCCTCGTCGACCAGCTGATCGTGCTGTCGGCGCGCGGCAACGTCAGCCGGCTCGGCGTGTTCCCGAAGCTGTTCATCGCCTCGGAGGACGAGGGAGCCGCGGCCGAGGCGGAGCGCATGACCGCCGAGGCGCCGGGTGACTGGAATGCCCTCTTCCTGGCCGATGGAGGCGCCACCGGCCAGGCGATCCTGGAGGGCGAGGGCGCCGGCGATGCGCTCGACGCGATCGTGCAGCGGCTGGAGGAGCGCCGCTAGGGAGCCGGCAGGTCAGCGGGCACAAAAGTGTCCCGAAGGAACCGCGGCGACCGTTGATGTGATCTCCAGTCGGCCAGCTGCCCCTCCGGGACGAACCCATCATGGCAGCGTGGCGAGCCAGGCGGCAAGGGGGGTTGTCCACCAGTTTGGGGCGGTCTGGTCGAGTTATCCACACCGTATCCCCAGCGCGTGTGGCCTCAGGTCGCGCGGCGAGGATGGGCCCCGCGCCGGGCGACCCGCGCCGGGGCGGCCTCCGCGGCGGGCTCGCCGCCGCCGATCGCCATCGCCACCAAGCTCGCCAAACGGTCGACGTCGGCCGGCTCCTCGAGCGGCGCGCTGGCCGCGAGGTGCCCGTCCGGCCGGATCACCCAGGCGCGCGGTCCGGCGGCGAGGTACGGCGCCAGCTCGGACATGACGGCGGGTCGCAGGACGACGACGTCGCGCAGCGCCCGGTCCGGGCCCACGGCGACCACCCGCGTCGGGGCCGGGTACGACAGCCGCGAGGCCCGCACGGCGGCGGCCACCCCCAGTTCGGCGTCCTCCGGCGCGACGAGTAGGACGACGAAGTCCTCGCCGATGACCTCGCGCAGGCGGTGGACCGGGTGCCGCGCGGTGCCGATCCGCTCGCAGGCGAAGTCGGGGGCCACCGCGCCGTAGGGCGCCGCGCCCCGGGCAGGAGGGGCGGCTGCCACCACTGGCGAGCCGGCATAGACCGACGGCTCGGCCAGGCGGCCGGAGTTCACCCAGCGCCGTAGGGCGGGGATCCGCAGCGAGCCGCGCAGCACGGCGTTGCGCGCGACGCGGCGCAGCTGGCCGTGGGGCACCATGAACCGCATGGTGCGGTCGGTGACGGTCAGGTTCTCGGCGGCCGCGCCGCGGCGCTCGTGGTCGTAGCTGTCCAGCAGCGCGGGGGCAGCGTCGCCGCGCAGGACGGCGGCGAGCTTCCAGGCCAGGTTCTCCGCGTCGGCCGCGCCGGAGTTCAGGCCGCGGGCGCCGAACGGGCTCATCAGGTGGCCCGCATCGCCCGCCAGCAGGACCCGGCCGGAGCGAAGGTGCTCGACCAGGCGTTGGTGGAAGCGGTATGCGGTCAGCCAGATGAGCTCGTAGGCCGTTCCCGCGCCGACCAGGGCGCGGATGCGCCGGTCCAGCCCGCCATCGACTCGCTCGGCCTCCACATCGGTCTCAGGCGGGACCTGCCAGTCGATGCGCCACACGCCGTCCGGCTGGGGATGCACCAGCACCTGCCGTCCGGGGTTCCAGGGCGGGTGGAAGAAGAGGCGCCGCTCGTTGGGGAAGGGAAGCTCGGCGCGAATGTCGCAGATGAGGAACAGGTCGTCGTGGCTGTGCCCCGGAAAGCCCATGCCCAGCAGGTGCCGCACCGATGAGTGAGCGCCATCGGTGCCGACCGCGTACGCCACCCGGAGTGGGGTCTCGCCGTCGGGCGTCTCGCAGCGCAGGGTGACGCCGCGGGCGTCCTGTACGATCCCGGTCAGGCGATGGCTCCACCGGATCTCGAGCGCAGGGAGCTGCTGCAGACGGTCGAGCAGGAGGCGCTCCACGTCGCTCTGGCTGATGTTCACGAACGGCGGGAAGTGCTCCGCGCCGCCGCCGGCGAGCGCGAGCTGTTC
>JAPSGM010000269.1 GCA_031177555.1 Chloroflexota bacterium | reverse complement strand
CGGGACGTAGTCGAAGCGCAGGTTCGCCGTCGGGAAGCCGAGCTTGCGGCCGCGCCGATTCCCGACCACCACCGTGCCCTCCAGCCGCGGCGGGTAGCCCATGCTCGCCACGCTCGCCACGTCGCCCTCCGCGACGAGTTCGCGCAGCCGTGTCGAGCTGATCGGATCCCCGCCGGCGAGCAACGGCTCCACCGCGATCACCTCGAAGCCGCGCTCACGTCCCAGCCCGCGCATGCGCTCGGCGGTGCCGCTCCGCCCGCGGCCGAAGGCGCTCTCCGGCGACATGACCAGGCCGCGCAGCTCGATGGCCGGTGCCATGCCGGCCAAGAAGTCCTCCGCCGGGCGGGCGCGCAGCGCGTCGTCGAAGCGCAGCGGGACGGCATGGTCGAGGCCCAGGTCCTCGCGGATGCGCCGCAGCACGGTGGGAAGCGGAGCCAGCCGCGGCACGCGCGTGCCCGGCCGCAGCACCTCGTCCGGCGGCGGGTCGAACACCAGCGCCACCGACGCTGCGCCGCGCACGGCCGCGCCGCGCCGGGCCGCCTCCAGCATGGCCGCATGGCCGCGATGGACCCCGTCGAAGACGCCCATGGTGACCAGCGCGGGTCCGATGGGTGGCAGCTCGTCGAGCCCCAGCGGGCGCGCATCGCTCACCCCTCATCCCCCGCGGCCAGGACCTTCTCCGGCCGCAGCCTGCCCGCCGTGACGCTGCCCACCCCGAGCAGCTGCCCTTCCTCGAAGACCGCGTGCCGCCCCGCCGGCGTCTCGCCGGGGAGGGCCACCAGCGACCCATGCCGGAAGCGTCGCGCCTGGTCGGCATCAAGGGCCAGCGGCGCCAGTGTGAGCAGCTCGGCCACGGGGCGCACCGCCTCCGCCAGGCGACCGGCGGCGGCCAGCCCCTCCAGCGCCTGGGGCGTGTGGGCGTCCTCGACCCGGAGGCCGGCCGCCTCGGTCCGGCACAGCGCGGCCAGGTGGCCGCCGCAGCCCAGCATCTCCCCGAGGTCGCGAGCGATGGAGCGAATGTACGTCCCCGGCCCGCAGCGCACGTCCAGCCGCACGTCGAGCCAGCCGTCGCCGGCCTCGAATCCGATCACCTCGATGGCGTCGACCATCACCGTCCGGGAGGGCACGTCCAGCGGGGCGCCGGCCCGCGCAGCGCGGTGCGCCGTCCGGCCTCCCGACTTGCGGGCCGAGAATGCCGGCGGGCGCTGGGTGAGGGTGCCGACGAAGGCGGGGATGGCGACGCGGACCGCCGCCTCGTCGGGCGCGGGGCCGGGGCCGGGGCGGATCGGTCCCTCGGCGTCGTCCGTCGCCGAGGCCTGCCCCAGCCGAACGACGGCGTCGTAGCGCTTGCGGCCGCCGGTGAGCTCCTCGCTGAAGCGCGTGGCGGCCCCCACCAGCACGGGCAGGACGCCGGAGGCCAGCGGGTCGAGCGTCCCGGCGTGGCCGATGCGCCGCGTGCCGGTCAGCCGCCGGAGCAGGCCGACCATGTCGTGCGAGGTCGGGCCAACGGGCTTGTCGAGGTTAACGACCCCGAGCATCGGCCCGGGCAATCTCGCGCTCGCACTCGGCCAGGACCAGCTCGCGAGCCGCGTCCAGTGGCGCGTTGACGGTGCAGCCGGCCGCCCGTGCGTGGCCGCCGCCCCCGAAGGCGGAGGTGATGGCGACCGCATCGGCCCGCTCGGTGGTGCGGACGCTGACCCGCGTGCTATCGGGCTCCACCTGCTTGAACAGCACGGTGATGTCCGCCGCCCTGGTGGAGCCCAGCAGGTCGACGAACCCCTCCGAGGCGCTGCGCTGCTCCCCGGTCTCCTGCAGCATCTGCGCGCTCATGGAGGCGTGCACGATGCGGCCGTCGCAGCGCTGGCCGATGGACGCCAGCATGCGGCCCCACAGGGCCAGCGTGCTGTACGGCTTGTCGGCGTACACGGCGCGGTTGAGGCGCGAGAGCTCGCCGCCGGCCTCCACCAGGTCCGCCGCCACCCGCAGCGTGCGGGGCGTCGCGTTCGGGTGGGCGAAGGTATGGGTGTCCTGCACGATGCCGGTCAGCAGCGCGGTCGCCAGCTCGGCGTCCAGCGGCACCCCCAGCGCCGGCAGCATCAGCGTCACCATCTCGCACGTCGCCGCGGCGGTCGGGTCGATCCAGTTGGCGGCCCCGAAGCCGGGGTTGGAGACGTGGTGGTCGACGTTGGCGATCGTGGCGCGCGACAGCCAGTTGGCGTGCTCCGCCGCCACGCGGCCGGTGCGCTGCAGGTCTCCGGTGTCGACGATCACGGCCAGGTCCGGCTCCAGCTGCGGGGCGCTGCGCACCTGCTCGATGCGCGGCAGCACGGCCAGGAAGGGGGGCGGCGGGTCGCCGCTGACCACCTCCGACTGCTTGCCCAGGCGCTCCGCGGCGATGGCGATCGCGATCGCCGCACCCAGCGTGTCGCCGTCGGGGTTCTCGTGGCAGATCGCCGTCACCCGGTCCGCGCGGAGCAGAAGCTCGACAACCTCCTTCACTCCTCGCCCGCCTCGCGCTCCGTCTCCAGCTCGCGCAGGATGCGCAGCACCCGGTCGCCACTCTCGATCGACTCGTCGCGCCGCATGCTCAGCTGCGGCACGTGACGGATCTGGAGCCGCTCGCCCAGGCGTCGCCGCAGCCACGGGGCCGCGTCACGCAGGGCGTCGATGGAGCGGGCCTGGTCCTCATCCGACCCGTACACGCTCACCCAGACGCGGGCGTGGCCCAGGTCGCGCGCCGTCTCGACGCGCGTGATCGTGGCGAAGCCCAGGCGCGGGTCCTTCATCTCGCGCTGCAGCAGCTCCATCAGCTCCTGCTGGATCTGGCTGTCGAGCCGATCGGTCCGTTGGCTCATCGGCCCGTGTGGCGCTGGCTCATCGGTCCTCAGGCCTGCTCGGCCACCATCTGGAAGCACTCGATCACGTCGCCCTCGGCGATGTCGTCGATCGAGAGGCCGATGCCGCACTCGTAGCCACTCGCCACCTCGCGAACGTCGTCCTTGAACCGCTTCAGCGACTCGATGCGGCCCTCGGCCACCAGCGCCCCGCCGCGGAACAGCCGGACCTGGCCGCCGCGCACGATGCGCCCATCGGTCACGTAGGAGCCGGCCACGTTGCCGGCCCGGCCGGCC
>JAPSGM010000087.1 GCA_031177555.1 Chloroflexota bacterium | reverse complement strand
ACGATCACCACGGCACCCACTGCCGGCCCCAGCCAGTGGAAGCGGCCGCCCAGGACGCTCATCACGATCACGAACAGCGGCACCGTCAGGCCGAAGGCGTTCTCCACCGTGACGAATCCGACCTGCAGGGCGAAGACGCTTCCCGCGGCGCCGGCCAGCATGCCGCTGACCGCGATGGCCAGCATCTTGTAGCGGAAGGTCGGAACGCCCAGTCCCTCCGCTACGTCCTCCGCGTCGCGAATCGCGAACAGCGCCCAGCCCGGTCGCGAGCGCTGCATGACGAAGGCGATGGCCACCGCTGCCCAGCCGATGGCCAGGCTCACCAGGTAGACCAGGTCCTGGAAGCCGTCCAGGAAGGTGGGCACGTCCGGGACCGCGACGATGACGCCCTGGCCCCCGTCGATCGCCGTGTTGAAGCGGGCCAGCGCCGCCAGGATGAACGGCACGGCCAGCGTCAGGAGGGCGAAGACCTCGCCGCGCAGCGAGCGCAGGCGGAACGCCAGCCCGCCCACGGCCAGCGCCAGCACGGCAGACAGGGCTGCCGCCAGGGGGACGGTGGGAAAGTAATCGACCCCGTGGCGGCCGACCAGGACGGCGGTCGTGTAGGCGCCGACGCCGAAGAAGGCGCCCTGGCCGAAGCTGAAGTAGCCGCTGTATCCGGACAGGATATTCCAGCTCGTGGCCAGCGCAGCCCAGAACAGGACCGTGGCGGCGAAGGTGAGGTAGAAGGTCGGGAAGTCCAATGCGCCGCGCAGGATGGGCACCGCGGCCAGGCCGATGAGGACGAGCAGGAAGGCGGCCGGGGCGCGCCAGGTCATGCGCGGGGCCTCATCGCACGCCGCGCGCGGGGAACAGTCCGCGCGGCCGGAAGAGCAGCGCGGCGATGACCACCGAGAACACCACGAACGGCGCCACCGCTGGGGTCCACACCACCGCGACGATGGCCGACACCACGCTGACCCCGATGCCGGCCACCAGGGTCCCGATCACGTTCCCGATCCCGCCCAGGATTACGACGGCGAAGACGATGCCGAACCATTCGAACGGGATGGAAGGCGTCAGGGCGCTGCCCACCGCGTACAGCATGCCGGCCATCGCCGCGCTGGCACCCGACAGCCCGGCCAACACCACGCCCAGGCGCCGATGGTCGATCCCGAAGGCGGCGGCGATCGGCCGGTCCTCGGCAAAGGCGCGCAGTGCCCGACCGGGGTAGGTGCGGGTCAGCGCCAGGTGCCCGCCCACCACCACGGCCACTGCGGCGACGAACGCCATCAGGGTGGGCAGCGGGAAGGCGAACGGCCCCACGCGCAGGGACCCGGCCGCATACGGGTTGACCGACGCGTCCATGCGCTGGAAGTCGGCGCTCCACACGTTGCTGATCAGCTGGAGGATGACGATCAGGATGCCGAAGCTGATCAGCAGCGAGTTGAATTCGCTCACCACGAAACGCTGGAACACCCACTGCAGCAGCGCTCCCGCCAGGAAGAGGAGGGGAGCCGTGGCCAGCACCGTCAGGAGCGGGTTCACGCCCAGCCGCGTGGCGATCTCCAGGGTGAGGTAGCCGCCCAGCCCGATCAGCCCGAAGTGGGCCAGGTTGATAACCCGCAGTGTTCCCCACGAGATGGAGACGCCCACGGCCATCAGGGCGTACAGGCCGCCGACCAGGGCGCCGGTCAGCGCCGCCTGCAGGATGATCACCGTCCGTCAACCATTGGTCGGCCGGGGAGCCACGCCCCATGCCCGGACGTGACTCCCCTTACCTGCGTGAGCGCGCAGGCTCAGCCGCCGGGGCCCTGGAGCTCGGCAGTGGCGATCTCCTCGGGCCAGACCATGACCCACTCGCCGCCCTGCACCTGCTTGAGGCCCTCGTTGCTCGGCCAGAAGTTGTTGGCCTCCGGATCGAACTGGACGGTGCCGCCGAAGGTCAGCTCGGCGCCGTTCTCCTGCAGGTGGGAGCAGATGGCCTCGTGGTCGACGTCCCCGGCCCCCTCCACGCCCTGGACCAGTATCTCCCAGGCGTTCCAGCTGGCCGCCGCCTGCGTCTCGAAGGTCGTGTAAGGCAGGCCGGCCTCCTCGGCGTTGGCCTCGAACTCCGCCACGATCGTTCCGACCTCCTCGCCGGCCGCCTCGACCGCCGCGTCGGTCCCCTCAAAGATCGACACGGAGAGCATGCCGTCGGCCGCGTCGCCCAGGCCGAGTGGCGGACCGGGCGCCGGGAAGAGGCTGAACACGATGGGCGGCTCGTAGTCGAGCTGCTGCATGGCCTCGACGAGCCCGACGATGTCGACGCCCAGGCCGTTGTTCATCAGCACGTCGGGGTCCGCGTCGCGGATCTCGGCGGCGATGGGCCCCCACTCGGTGGTGCCCGGCGGGTACGGCAGCTCCAGGACCACGTCCAGGCCCCGTTCCCCGGCGATGCTGATCGCCCCAGGATCCGTCTCGTCATCGGGCAGGCCACGCGAGATGAAATCGGTGGAGCCGTTCTGGTTGGTGGCGATGGCGATCGTCTGCGGTGGCTCCGGCAGGCTCTCGAGCGCGTCGATGAGCTGGTTCGGCACGTACTCGTTCGGCGTGGGACCGATGGACCAGGCCGGGAACTGGCACTCATACGTCAGCAGCGGGGCCAGCACCGCGGTGTGCTGCGGCAGGACGTAGCCGTGCCGCTCGGCGACGGCCATGGCGGCCAGGATGTTCGGTGTGGCGTAGGGACCGATGATCAGGTCGACCTGCTCCTGGCTGATGAGCCGCTCATACAGGGTGCTCACCTGTGCCTGGTCCGACTCGTCGTCCAGGACCATCCATTCCACCGGCCGGCCCAGGAGCCCACCGTTGGCGTTCAGCCGCTCCACGAACTGCTCCCCGACGAGCTGGTGAATGGCGCCGGTCGCCGCGAATGGGCCGGACAGGGAGAGGGTCGATCCGACCACGATCGGATCGCCAGATGGAGCCTGTGGCTGGGAAGCTCCGCTCCCATTGCTGCCAGCCGGGGCCGCCGTGCACGCGGCCAGCCAGACGGCCATGAGGACGGCCGATGCCGCCGGGAAGGGTTGTCTCCTCACCGCATTCACTCCTCGCGCGCTCTCTGGGTCGGCAATGAACGGGCTCGAGCCCCTCGCCGGGATCTCGCCCCGACGAGGAGGTCGTTCAAGGAGTGTAGTAGGGCTGCACAAGGCCGTGCAATATCATTGTCGGCCGTCCTGTTCAGCCAGCTGGCGGCTGACCGGACGAAGGAGCCGGGCACGAGGCCAACTGGCCCGCGCTCGTCTGGTATTTGAGCCTGTGGCCGGCTGACACGGCGGAGGAGTCGGCCCAAAGCGATTCCCATGCCAGCTCCGCGGTCGGATCAGCCACCCGGTGAGTATCGGTGGCTCGGCGGCGGCGCGAACTGCCGGGGACGAGCGGCGGCTACTCCCCCAGGCCGTACTCGCGCATCTTGGCGTAGAGCAGGCGCCGATAGATCCCCAGCTCCTCTGCCGCCTTGGAACGGTTCCCGCCGTTCCGCTGCAGCGCCTCGGCGATCAGCCGCCTCTCGAGCGCCTCAACCGCCTCCTTGAAGGTGGCGCCCGGCTCGGCCCCGTCGCCGCCACCGTCGCCATTCGTGGCGCCGGGCGCACCGGCAGCGCCCCTGGCGTCGGCCGCGACATCGGCGGCCACCCCGTCGCCGGCCTTTTCCGCGGCGCGGCGCGATCGGGCCTTGCCGCCGGCCACCGCCGGCGACTCGGTGAGCGGCAGGTGCTCCGGCATGATCGGGTTGCCGCGCGACAGGACCACGGCTCGCTCGATCGCGTTCTCGAGCTCCCGCACGTTGCCGGGCCAGTCATGGTCCATGAGGCGCGCCATGGCCTCCTCGGAGATGGTCGTGGGGATGGCATCGGGCTTGAAGCGGAACTTGGCCAGGAAGTGCTCGACCAGCAGCGGCATGTCGTCCATCCGCTCGCGCAGCGGCGGCATGTGAATGTGGATCACGTTGAGCCGGTAGTAGAGATCCTCGCGGAAGCGGCCGGCGTCGACGTCCTCGGCCAGGTTGCGGTTGGTGGCCGCGATCACCCGGAGATCGACCTTGATCGGGATGTTGGAGCCGATCCGCTCGAATTCGCGCTCCTGGAGGATGCGCAGCAGCTTGGTCTGGGTCCCCAGGGTCATCTCGCCGATCTCGTCGAGGAAGATGGTCCCCTTGTTGGCCGCCTCGAATCGGCCCTTGCGCATGGTCATGGCGCCGGTGAACGAGCCCTTCTCGTGCCCGAACAGCTCCGCCTCCAGCAGGGTCTCCGGCAGGGCCGCGCACGACACCTTCACCAGCGGGTGGGGATTCCGCTTGCTGGCCCGATGCAGCGCCTCGGCCACCAGCTCCTTCCCGGTGCCGGACTCGCCGGAGATCAGGACGGTGGCGTCGGACCCGGCCACCTTGCCGATGAGCTTGTAGACCTCCAGCATCGGGCGAGAGGCGCCGACGATGCGCTCCCGCTCCGCCGCGGACTTGCCCAGCTCCAGCCGGAGAGTCGCGACCTCGGACGACATCTGGGCGTGCTCGAAGACGCGGTGCAGGGTGGCCAGCAGGTCGTCGATCTCGAAGGGCTTGGTGACGTAGTCGTAGGCACCCTGCTCCATGGCCGTGATGGCCGATGACGATCCGCCGAAGGCGGTCATCACGATCACCTCGAGCTCGGGCCGCTTGCGCTTCAGGGTGCGGAGTACGTCCAGGCCGTCCTGGTCGGGCAGCTTGACGTCCATCATCACCAGCGCCGGACGCTGCTTCTCGACCGCGGCGATCGCCTCGGCGCCCGTCTTGGCCTGGCGCACGGCGTAGCCGTTGGACTTCAGCAGGTCGGCCAGCAGCGACCGGATCTGCGCGTCGTCATCGACGACGAGGACGGACTGGGTTTCGGTCAATCGGATCTCCGGTCGGAGGGCTGCTCGGTAGCGCGAACCTTCGCTGCTCGAACGCTAATCGTACACCTCAACCCGGCGATTGGCACATCTGGCCTAGGACTCGCTGGGCGCGAGGGACGCGGCCGGCACGCTCTCCGCCGGGCTGGTGCTCGGCACGGGGAAGGGCGTCGGCTCGGGGACCAGGCGCGAAGGGAAGCCCAGGAAGGCCAGGACGAACATCAGCACGAAGGCCACGATCACGACGATCACCCACGGCGTGGCCAGGCGGTCGCTGCGGGGCGGGAGCGCACCGCGGTAGCCGGGCGATCGCGATTGATCGGTCATGAGTCTCCCTGCCTGTCGGCCTGCCGGATGAGCCGCCGCAGCCGTCGCTCGGCGTCGGCGATCCCCAGGCGAGCCCGCCCGACGTCGCGGCGAGCCCGGCGCGCGGCGGAGGGAACAGTGACTCCGAGAGTCCAGGCCAGGAGGCCGAGCGTTCCGCAGACCATCACGGCGAGGGCAACCACCGCCAGGTCGAGGATGGCCACGGCGCGGCGAAGGCTAGCAGGCTAGCGCGCGTCGCGCATGGCCGGGACGAAGAGCCCGACCACACCAGCGCCGGCGATCATGGCCCCGCCGATCATCAGCACGGTGGCCGGCCCGATGAGCCCCGACAGCCACCCCGCCAGCCCCATCGAGAGCGCCATGGCGCCGAAGGTCAGCGCCTGGCGCGTCGACACCACCCGGCCGAAGAGGCGGGTGGGCGTCCGCTCCTGGAAGAGGGTGATGGTCGGCACCAGGTAGAGCAAGTTGGCTGCGCCGATGACGAAGAAGAGCCCGATGGCCACGAAGGGATTGGTGGTAAGGCCGGCAGCCACCATGGCGACGCCGAGCAGGATGAAGCCGGCGATGGTCATCGGGCCCTTGGCGGCCCTGGTGAAGTACCCGCCGATGACCAGCCCGCCCACAACGCTGCCCAGTCCCAGGGCGCTCATCAGCCACCCGTAGTTCTGCGGGAAGGCGAGGGCGCTCAGGTCCAGGACGTCCTGGGCGTAGAGGAAGGAGCACACGATCTCGGCGCCGAAGGCGAGCTGCGCCACGGTGCTGACGACGGTATTGGCGAGGAGCTCGCGCTGCCCGGTCAGGAAGCGCCAGCCCTCGGCCATCTCGGTCCAGACGGCGCGGGCGCTGAACGGGACCGCCTGCACCGCCTCGCGCGGCACGGCCATGGCCGCGATCAGCAGGGCCGATGCGACGTACGTCCCGGCGTCGAGCACGAAGGCGGCGCCGATGATGCCGGCCAGCGCGGCCACGATGGCCGCCGCGACGGGGTGGCCCAGCACATCGGCCAGCGTCTCGCTCAGGGTCGACGCCGAGTTGGCGGTGACCAGGTGCTCTTCGCTGACGATGGCGGGCACCACGGCCGTCTTCGCCGGCCGGAACAGGAGGCCCACCGTGGCGACCAGGAACGCCACCAGGTACACGAGAGTGATGTGGATCTCGATCACCACCGGCACCAGCAGCACCAGCCCCGCCCGCACGATGTCGCAGGCGATCATGGTGCGGCGCCGGTCCCAGCGGTCGACCAGCGCCCCGGCCAGCGGACCGAGCAGGACGTTGGGGACGGCGGTCGCCGCGAAGGTGATGCCCAGGTCCAGCGGGGTGCCGCGCTGGGTGACCAGCACGCCCACCGCCACGGTGTGCACCCGGTCACCGAAGAAGCTGATCAGTTGGCCCATCCACAGCAGGCTGAAGTTGCGGTTGCGGACAAGGGCCAGGTACGGCGACTGCGGCCGCTTCTCGGCCTTGACCGGGATGGCCGGCGCCCCGATCGTGGCGGTGGCGGCCGAGGCGGTGACGGTCGTCGGACCCGGCATGGCGGCGGCGGCGGCGGGCGCGGCGGTGGCCAGCATGCCCGCGGGGAAGGGGTCGCCCGGGCGTGGGCCGAAGGTGATGGTCGGCCGCATCGGTGCTTCCGGACGCGTCATGGAGTACACGATGGTCCAGAACAGGCCCATGGCCAGCAGCAGATCGCCGATGCTGACCACGTCGCGGATGATCGGCAGCGGCAGCGGCACCACGTCGCCGAAGATGCCGCCGCGCGACACGAACTCGGCGACGGTGCCGGCGGGCAGGAGGTAATGGAACGGGTCGCCCGCCAGGGCGTCGGGCGAGAAGCCGGCGGCGGCGAAGGCGGCGGGCCAGATGGGCATGCGGCCGCCGTTGAGGAGCACGGCCAGGAAGTTGAGAGCGATGCCCACCGCCGCGACCTGGAGCCCCGGCACGCGCCAGTTGCCCCACAGGAACACGAAGATGAGGGAGTACGCCAGGACGATCCCCCATCCCGGTGGCACGCCGGGGTTGACGCCCTCCCGCCACATCAGCAGCACGCCGACGCGGACGGTCAGCGCCAGCAGCAGGACCCAGATCCAGCGAAGCTTCAGCTGGCCGAGCCGGGGAAGACCTCCCCCGGCCAGAGCGCCGGTGACCAGCGCCAGGGCGATGGCGCTAAGGAACATCGTCCGAGGCGAGCATCGGCCTCGAGGGGGGCACCTCCTGCTCTGGCTCAGTCTTTTCGGCGGCCATGGCGGCGGGCTCTGCGGCCGGGTCCGCGGCGTCCACTGCGGGCTCCGGCGGCGGCGGTGGGCGTTCGCGCGGATCCGGTGCCTGAAGCATGGTGGGCAGCTCGTCCTC
>JAPSGM010000268.1 GCA_031177555.1 Chloroflexota bacterium | reverse complement strand
TACGAGCTGCCCGAAGACTCGCAGGCGGCCCGTCGCAACGCCGTGTGGCGCTGGGTCACCTTCGCCATGGTGGCCGCGCTGGTGGCGCTCGTCACATACCTGGCGTACATCGGCTTCGCGGGCTCGGGCATGGCGGTGGATCCGGGACGCAGCCGCAACTGCACCACGCCCGCCATCGCCTACGGCTGGGACTACGAGGCGATCAACTACGACCGTGGCAGCGACGAGCGACTGGCCGAGGTCGAGGACCCCACCGACTGCGACGTGAGCGCCGCGTCCGCCGGGGATGCGCTGCTGACGTCCGATGGCATCGGGCTGGCCGGCTGGTACATCCCCGCCGGGAACGGCGCCAGGGCCAGCGGTCCCACCATCGTGCTGGCGCACGGCCACGGCGTGAACAAGAGCTCGATGCTCGGGCGGGCCGATGTCCTGCACCGCTATTACAACCTCGTCCTGTTCGACTTCCGCAACCACGGGCAGAGCGAGGAGGCGCACACGACCGTCGGGATGCGGGAGCGCGCCGACCTGCGGGCCGTGATCGACTGGCTGGTCGAGACCAGGAGCCCCAGCGCCATCGGCGTGCTGGGCGTCTCGATGGGCGGGGCGGTCGCCATCAACGAGGCGCGCACCGACCAGCGCGTGGACGCCGTGGTCCTGGACGCCACGCACGCCACGATCGCCAACGCCATCCAGGCCAGGCTCGATCGCGCCGGCTACCCCGTCTCGCTGCCCGCCGCCTGGGCGGTCCTGCTGGGCGGGCTGATGCGCACCGGCGAGGACATGAGCGCCGCCGACCCGCTGCAGGCGGTGGAGGCGTACGGGGAGCGGCCGCTGCTGCTGGTGTCGGGCGGACGCGACGACCTCATCGGCCCGAGGGACGCGGACGATCTGCTGGCCGCCGCGCGGGAGGGTGGCGCCGACGTAAGGCTGCGGATCTGCGAGGAGGCATTCCACGGTGGTGCGCACGCGACCTGCGCGCGCGACTATCGGGACTGGGTGCTAGGCTTCTTCGCTGACGCGCTCGGCTAGCTCCGTCCCGCGTCTACCGCCCGACCCATCTCCGCGTGCCGCGTGCCCGGCGGCCCGTCACCCCAAGCCGCCGCCGCGACCGCGCCGGCAGCGGACCAGGAGCGCCAGACATGCAGCAACCCGTCGCCGACGCCGAGGCGCGGTTCGACCGGACGATCCGCCGATGGTTCCGCGACCTGCTCGAGATGGACCCGGAGCAGGCGACCTACCTGGGCATTCACGACCACGACCACCGCCTCTCCGACGGCGGTCGCGAGCAGGTCGAGCGCGAGGTCGCATTCCACCGCGCCGCCATCGACGAGCTGGCTCGGTTCGATCCCGAGGAGCTCTCACCGGACCGAGCCCTGGACCGCGACCTGGTCATCCACGAGGCGCGGCTCGCCGCCTTCCAGCTGACCGAGCGCCGGTCGTGGGCGGGGGCGACGAAGGCGGCCGAGCACCTGGGCAATGCCCTCTTCCCGATCTTCACCCGCGACTACGCGCCGCCGGCAGAGCGGATGGAAGCCCTCGTCGCGCGCCTGGAGGACGCGCCGCGCTACTTCGCGGCCGCCCGGGAGCGCGCCGCGGCGCCGGTGCGACTGTGGGTGGAGATCGACCTGGAGTCGACGCGGACCCTGCCGGACTTCCTGGAGTCGATCCTTGCCGCGGCCCGTGCCGAGCGGCTCCCCGACGCCCTGCTGGCCCGGCTGGACCGCGCGGTCCGCGGCGTCCACGCCACGCTCCACGAGCATGCGCGCTGGTTGCGCGAGGACGCCATGACCCGCGCCGAGGCGGAGTGGCGCGCCGGGCCGGAGCTGCTGGAGGAGCTGATCCGGCTGCGGGCGCTCGAGGCGGACGGCGACGAGATCCTGGCCGTGGGCGAGGAGATCCTGGCCGCCGAGCGGGCCGCGCGCGACGAGGTCTGTGCCGAGATCGACCCGACCCTGTCGCCGCACGAGGTGGCGGACCTCGTCAAGGACGACCACCCGGCCACCTTCCCCGACGCAGTGGAGGCCTACCGCGGCGCCATGGACCGGGCCCGGGCCTTCGTGGTGGAGCACGACCTCGCCACGCTGCCAGCGGACGACAGCCTGCGGGTGATGGAGACGCCGGTCTTCACGCGGCACCTGATCCCGTTCGCCGCCTACTACGACCCGCCGCGCTTCGACCCCGAGCCGGTGGGCACGTACATCGTCACGCCGCCGGCCACCGAGGACATGTGGCGGGAGCACAACTACGCCTCGATCAGCAACACTAGCGTGCACGAGGCGTACCCAGGTCACCACCTGCAGCTTGCCGGCGCCATCACCAACCCGAGCCTGGTCCGGACCCTGGGCCTCTCGGCCGCCGAGTTCGTCGAGGGCTGGGCCTTCTACTGCGAGCGGATGATGAAGGACGCCGGCTTCGACGCGACGCCGGCGCATCGGTACATCCAGCACACCGACGCGATCTGGCGGGCGGTGCGGATCATCCTGGACGTGCGCCTGCACCGGGGCGACATCGGCTTAGAGGACGCCGTCGGCTTCCTGCGTGAGCAGACCGGCTTCGAGGAGCCCGCCGCGGTGGCGGAGGTCAAGCGCTACACCAGCACGCCCACCTACCAGCTCAGCTACATGTACGGGCGCCACATGATCGATCGCCTGCGGGCCAGGGTCGAGCGGCGGATGGGTCCCGCCTTCACGCCGCGGTTCTTCCACGACACGCTGATCTACGGCGGCACGATGCCGGTCTCGTTCGCCGCACGGCTGTTCGAAACGCGGCTGGACGGGCTGGACCGATGACGCCGGGCCCGATCCCGCCCCGGCGCCCATGGCTCACCGCGCTGGCCGTTGCCGCGACCGTCGTCCTGGGAAGCTGCGCGTTCGGCGCGCCGACGCCGAGGCCCGCGTGCCCCACCGGGGCGCCGAGCGCCGGGCAGGCGGAATCCGTCCTGGACGGGGCGACCCAGGCGGTGGTGGCGACCAGCAAGGGCGAGTTCACGATCGAGCTGCTGCCCGACGCCGCGCCGATCGCCACGGCCAACTTCGTGGCGCTCGCCGAGTGCGGCTTCTACGACGGCATCACCTTCCACCGCGTCATCCCCGGCTTCGTGGCGCAGGCGGGCGACCCGCAGACGAAGAACAAC
>JAPSGM010000267.1 GCA_031177555.1 Chloroflexota bacterium | reverse complement strand
CGGCCCGAATGCGCGGCGCGAGGCTGGCGGCCAGGAAGCCGGGCATGACGGTGGCGACGATCAGGCCCGTGCCCGTGACGAGCGATCGCCGGCCGCGCCGGCCGAGAGGGCCCGCGACGTCAGTGGTGTCGACCGCTCCGGTATCGACGGCTAAGGACTACCCCGGGCGGGAATGAAGTAAGACGCGTGAGCGCATCGGAGATGAGCCGCACGCAGGTCGGGATCGTCGGCGCGGGCCCGGCGGGTCTCGTGCTCGGACACCTGCTCAACCTCCAGGGCATCGAGTCGGTCATCGTCGAGGACCGCGACCGCGAGTACGTCGAGGGACGCGTCCGGGCCGGGGTGCTCGAGCAGGGAACGGTGGACCTCCTGATCGAAATGGGCGTCGGGGAGCGCCTGAAGCGAGAGGGTCTCGTCCACCACGGCGTCGAGCTGCGCTTCGGCGGCACGGGCCACAGGATCCCCTTCGACGAGCTCGCCGGCGGGCGTGGCATCACGATCTACGGCCAGCAGGAGGTCGTCAAGGACCTGATCGCCGCACGCCTCGAGTCGGGGGCGCCGCTGCTGTTCGGGGTCGAGGACGTCCGCCCGCTCGCGATCGACTCCGACGCCCCGCTGCTCCGCTTCCGGCACGGGGGCCAGGAGCGGGAGCTGCGCTGCGAGGTCGTGGCCGGCTGCGACGGTTTCCACGGCGTCTGCCGTGGAGCCGTCCCCGACGGCTCGCTCAGCTTCCGCGAGCGCATCTACCCGTTCGGTTGGCTCGGCATCCTGGCGCAGGTCGAGCCCTCCAGCGATGAGCTGATCTACTGCCACCACGACCGCGGCTTCGCGCTCCATAGCATGCGCTCGCCGCAGCTCACCCGCCTCTACCTCCAGTGCGAGCCCGACGAGGCCATCGAGCGCTGGCCCGACGAGCGCATCTGGGAGGAGCTCCACACACGCTTCGCGTGCGAAGGGTGGTCGCTGAAGGAGGGCCCGATCCTCGAGAAGGGGATCACGCCGATGCGCAGCTTCGTGGCCGAGCCGATGCAGCACGGACGCCTGTTCCTGGCCGGCGACGCCGTCCACATCGTGCCGGCCACCGGAGCGAAGGGGTTGAACCTGGCAGTGGCCGACGTGCGCGTGCTGGCGAACGCGCTGGTGCAGTGGTTCTCGACCGGCGACGACACGCTGCTAGAGGGTTATTCCGAGGCTTGCCTGCCGAGGGTCTGGGCGGCTCAGCACTTCGCTTGGTGGATGACCTCGATGTTCCACCGCATGCCCGATGACCGCGACGGGTTCACGGCCAGGCTGCAGCGCGCCCAGCTCGCGTACGTCTGCTCGTCGAGGGCGGCCGCGACCTCGCTGGCCGAGAACTACGTCGGGCTCACGCAGCTGGGGGCCCCAGAAGCAGATCAAATTGTCTGATCTTTGGGTATAGCCCCGCTGAGCACGTTTCAGAGGCCGAGGAGGGTCCGATGGTGACAGGATTGCGGCTGCGAGTCGCCACGCTCCTGCTGGCGCTTGCCTGCGCCGTGGGGGTCGTGGCCTGCGGCGACGACGACGACGGGAACGGCGGCGGGGGCGGCGACGGCGAAGCCACGACCCTCAAGGTCGGAGTGATCCCCATCGCCGACGTGGCGCCGCTCTACCTCGGCATGAAGAAGGGCTTCTTCGAGGAGGAGCAGCTCACGATCAAGCCACAGCTAGCCGAGGGCGGCGCGGCGATCACGCCAGCCGTCGTGAGCGGCGACTTCCAGATCGGCTTCTCCAACACGATCTCACTGCTTATCGCCGCCTCCCAGGACCTGCCGGTCGAGATCATCAGCCAGGGCGTCCTGGCCGGCAAGACCGAGGAGGACGCCTGGGCGGACCTGCTGGTGCTGAAGGACGGGCCGATCAAAGACCCGAAGGATCTCGAGGGGAAGACGATCGCCGTCAACACGCTCAAGAACATCTGCGAGGTGACGATCAAGGCCTCGCTCGAGAAGGAGGGCGTGGCGGTGGACAAGCTCAAGTTCACCGAGGTGCCGTTTCCCGACATGAACGCCGCGCTCGAGGCCGGACGGGTGGACGGCGCCTGCGTGGTCGAGCCCTTCGTGAGCCAGGGCAAGGCCGGCAAGGCGCGCGGCATCGATCCCTTCTACGTGCGGACCGCGCCCGATCTCACCGTGGCCACGTACTTCACCTCCACGCAGTACGCGCAGGAGAACGGCGACGTGGTGGACGGCTTCGTGAAGGCGATGAACCGGTCGCTCACCTACGCGCAGTCGCACCCGGACGAGGTCCGCGACGTGCTGCTCGAGTACACCGAGATCCCGCCGGAGGCCGCCGAGCAGATCAAGCTGCCGGTCTGGCGCCCCGACCTGAACGAGCCGACAATCGAGCTGCTGTCCGAGCTCAGTCTCAAGTACGGCCTCATCGAGGAGCAGCCGGACCTGGACGAGCTCATCCGGGAGTAGCGGGCGATGCTCTCTCAGTTTGAGGTCCTTCCTCTCGAACGGAGCGTGGAGCTCGCGGCGCAGCTCCCTCGGCACGAGCGGCTGACCGTCACGTGCAGCCCCCGGCATGGACCGGATGAGAGCGTCGCGGTGGCGCGGCGCTTGACGGCGCTTGGCCACACGGTGACCGTGCACGTGGCGGCTCGCATGGTCAGCGATCGGGCTCACCTCGACCGGCTGTTGGCGGAGACGGCGCAGGCCGGAGTGGACGACGTCTTTCTCATCGGGGGCGACGCCACGCCGCCGCACGGCCCGTGGTCATCCGCGCTGGATCTGCTCCCGGTCATCTGTGAGCACCCGCAGCGGCCGGCCGAGATCGGCATCGCCGGCTATCCCGAGGGCCACCCGCTGATCGATTCCAGAACGCTCGCCGACGTGTTGAAGCAGAAGACCGCGCTCGCCGACTACATCACGACGCAAATGTGCTTCGACCCGGAGGCGGTGCTGGCGTGGCTGAGGACGACCCGTGGGTACGGGGTGAAGCTGCCGGTGGTCGTGGGCCTCCCGGGGGTGGTGTCCCGCCGCCGGCTGCTCGAGATGTCGATTCGGATCGGTGTCGGCCCTTCAATCGCGTTCCTGCGAAAGCACCGCGGGCTTTGGAACCTCTTAGGCCCTTCACGGGTCACTCCCGACCACGTCTACGACGGGCTCGAGCCGTCCCTC
>JAPSGM010000086.1 GCA_031177555.1 Chloroflexota bacterium | reverse complement strand
CGCCTACCTGACCCTGGAGGCCTCGAGCTCGTTCCAGAACGGCATGACCGCCGGACGCGGCTTCATCGCGCTGGCGGCGGTCATCTTCGGTCGCTGGACTCCGCTCGGCGCGCTCGGAGGTGCACTTCTGTTCGCGGCGGCCGGCGGCCTAGGCCAGGCGATCCGGATCCGGCCGCCGGACGGCATGCTCAGCGACCTGGGCGGGATCATGGCAACGATCCCGAGCGAGGTCTATGGATCGCTCCCCTACCTGCTCACCATCATCATCCTCGCCGGCGTGGTGGGCCGCAGCGTGGCGCCGGCGGCCGTCGGGCGGCCGTACGAGAAGGAGTCGAGCACCTAGCCGCGGTGCGCGCGGGGAGTGCGGGCAGTGCAGTCTCAGGCCGAGGCGGTGACGTCGGAGGCCTGCGCCGGCCGGGTCGGGATGGAACCCGGGTCGACGAGCGGGTGCGGCACCGGCGGGTGCGTCAGCAGTTCGGCCGGCAGCCCGGCCGCCGCCATGTCGGCGAGCACCGAGACGCGGTCGTACTCCACCCCGCGGAATCCGACCACCAGGTCGGCATCGGTCAGGTAGATGACGGCGTAGCGCGCGCTCGGATCGTTCGCTTCGCCGCAGCCCACCGATCCGGCCGCCACGAAATGCGCCTGGCCGGAGACCTTGTGGTAGGTCTCATGGGTGTGCCCGAAGCAGAACAGGTCCTCCCCCTCGTCGCTGGCGATGCGCGCGAAGTAGCGCGACGGGCGGTCCTCCCAGAGGTACTCGTTCTGCTTCAACGGGGTGCCGTGAAAGACGCGCGCCGCACGCCCCTCCACCTCGAAGCGGAGCGCCGGGGGCAGCTGGCGCAGCCAGGCCATGTTCTCCTCGGTCGTCCGGCTCATCGTCCACTCCAGGGACAGCTTGCCCTGCGCCTCGGTCTCGGGCGACTCCCAGATGCTGCCGGTGACCTCGCGCCCCATGCCCACCGCCTCGTCCCAGTTGCCCTGGACGGTCGGCGTCTCCAGCGTGCGCAGCAGGTCGACGACCTCGTTGGGGTGCGGGCCTCGGCCGACCACGTCGCCGGCGCACCACACCGCGTCGCACCCGATCTGGGCGGCATCCTGGAGCACCGCCCGCGTGGCGGGAAGGTTGGCGTGCAGGTCGGAGAGCAGCGCGATTCGCATGGGGGCGATTCTAGCCAGCCGCCGACTGCGCCGACACCCCCTGGCGACAGTACCTTCGTGAGCCCGGGTCTGACCTTCGAGCCTAGGCGGTCGCCGCCTCGGCGAATGGCGCGGCCACCACGCTGACGCGCCCGGCGACCGTCCGCGCTAGCTCGCGCATCGCCGCCGCGGCGGCGGAGGCGTCCGCGGCGGGGTGCTGGGCCGAGGTGATCGGCACGCCGGCGTCGCTGCCCGAGCGGACGCCCGGCTCAATGGGGATGCGGCCCAGGACCTCGAGCCCCAGCTCGCGGGCGATGGTCGTGCCGCCGCCCGAGCCGAATATGTCGTGCTCGCCGCCGCAGTCGGGGCAGACGAAGCCGCTCATGTTCTCGACCACGCCGAAGGTGCGCACGTTGACCTTGTTGAACATGGCGATCGCCTTGCGCGCGTCGAGCAGGCTCACCTCCTGGGGCGTGGTCACGATCACGGCCCCGGACAGCGGGATCAGCTGGCTGATCGACAACGCGGCGTCACCGGTGCCCGGTGGCAGGTCGATCACCAGGTAGTCGAGCTCGCCCCACTCCACGTCACGCAGGAACTGCTGGATGGCCGAGTGGATCAGCGGCCCGCGCCAGATGACCGGCGCATCCCCGGTCAGGAAGTACTGGATGCTCATCATCTTGACGCCGTGGCTGATGACCGGGTTCACGCGACCGCCGCTGCCGGTGACATGCGCGCCACCGGTGCCCATCATCAGCGGCACGTTCGGGCCGGTGATGTCCGCGTCCAGGAGACCCACGCGCGCGCCGTCGCGGGCCAGGCTGACGGCCAGGTTGACGGCCACCGTGGTCTTGCCGACCCCGCCCTTGCCCGATGCCACTGCGATCGTGTTCCGCACTCCTGGGATCAGGTCGGCCGCCGGCCCGCCGAAGGAGCGCTTGACGTTGCTCGCCCAGTCGACGCGGACGGCGGACGCGCCCAGGGCTTCCAGGCCCTCCACGATGTCCGACTCGATCTTCGCCTTGAGCGGGCACGCCGGCGTGGTGAGCTCGACGGTCAGGTCCACCGCAGTGCCGTTGATGTCGATGCCCTTCACCATCCCGAGGCTCACCAGGTCGCGCCCGATCTCCGGGTCACGCACCTGCGAGAGGGCGGCCATGATGTTGTCGTTGGTCAGCTGGTCGGACATGCCGAACTCGGGCTTCCTTTCGCGTACCGATGCATGGGCTGGTTCGAGGGTAGCAGAGACTGCCACTGAACCGATGCTACCTATGTTGTCCCGAGTCGCTGGAGCGCCGACTGCCCGGAGGTCAGGTCAGGCCAGGCCATCCCACAGCGAGGACTCGGCCGCGGCGGACGTGCCGGCCGGCACCGGCAGGTTGGAGCGCGCCAGGCGGTAGTGCTCGTTTGCCAGGAAGCCGTCGCGCATCTCCGGCGTCCAGTCGTGGAACGGGCCGGCCGAGCCGGTCTGGGTCACGTGCCGCGCGATGGCGGCCAGCTTGAGCTGCGCCAGCTCGCCGAGCTCGAGCGTGATCGTGCCGTTCTCCTCCCCGGACCCGTACTCGGCCGGGGCGCGCTCGCCGAGCGTGGCCAGCTGATCGGCGGGCACGACCAGCTGGTACAGCTTCGCCGCGCGCCAGGCGACCTGGTCCTCCTCCAGGTCGTCCTCGTAGGCCAGCGGCTCGGCGGCCAGGTCGAAGGCCACCTGCGCCGCGCGGCCGACCACCACGTGGTCGGCGTCGCCGCTGACGCCATCGGGCCCGAAGCTGAGGATGACCTGGGGCCGGTGCATCCGGATCGGCTCGACGATGCGCGACACGAGCTCGTCGAAGTCGACCCGCGCCAGGTCCTCCTCCGCGTAGTCCAGCATGCGGAGCACGCGCACGCCCAGGACCGTGACCGATCGCCGCAGCTCGTCCTCGCGGACGGTGTCCAGGTTGCGCCACACGACGGGGCGCGTGTAGTGGCGGTTCTTCCCGCCCGGGGCCGGCGCCTTCTCGAGCAGGCGAGCGTCGAAGCGGCCGCGCGTGGCGCAGACGACCACGACGTAGGCGCCCGATGCCACCGCCTGGGCGATGGCCCCGCCGAATCCGAACGCCTCGTCGCCCGGGTGGGCGACGATGACCATCAGGCTGCGCGGAGGCTCGCGCTCGCGGATGGGGCGCCAGATGGAGGACACGGCCGCCAGTCTATCAGCCTAGACCTCGACCTCGAGGGCGATGGCGGCGTCCCGGCGGCGCCGGGAACCGGCCCCGTCACGGGCGCCGCCGGGGACCGGGGCGCGGTCGACGAACGAGGCCTCGCGGGCGGTTTCCAGGGACCGCACGACCTCCTCGAAGGTGAGGATGTCGTGCCGCAGGACGGTGGCGATCTCGTCGCGCAGGTACGCTCGCAGCATCTCCGGCCCATCGGTCGAGAGGGCGATCCGGACGCCGTGGTCGGTGAGCCGCCGCACGAGGTTGCGCATCTCGGCGAAGCTGCGGACCACCCGCGTGTTCAGGTTCGACGAGACGCACACCTCCAGCACGATGCCGCGCTCGCGCAGCATGTCCATGACCCGCGTGTCGAGGGCCGCCTTGACCCCGTGGCCGATGCGGGTCGGCTCGAGCGCCTCGATCGCCTGGCGCACCTCTTCCGGGCCGCCCGTCTCCCCCGCATGGACGGTCACCCCCAGCCCGGCGCGCCGCACCTGCCCGAACAGCCCCGCGTAGTCGGCGAAACGGAACGAGGGCTCCACCGGGCCGGCGATGTCCACCGCCACCACGCCCCGGTCGCGCCAGGCGATGGCCTTGGCGGCGATGATCTCGTTGAGCTCGAAGCTGAACGCGCGGTCCAGGCAGAAGATCAGGCCGGCCCGCACCTGCGGGTACTCGAGCACCGCCCGGTCCATGCCGCGCACCGCCGCGGCGATGATGTGATCGAGGTCCTGCTCGCCGCCGCGGTTGCGCTTCATCGGGTTAAAGCGCAGCTCGAGGCGCGTGACGTTGTTCTTGCGGTAGGCGCCGCCGATCACCTCGTACACGCTCCGCTCGACGGCGATCGGGCTCGACTGGATCAGCTCCGTCCAGTGAAACAGGTCCAGGTAGGCCTGGAAGGAGCGTTGCTTGCGCCCGACCGTGATGAGGTCGCGGAAGGCCCAGTAGTCCTTCGTCGGGAGCCGGATCCCCTGGGCGTGGGCGATGCCCCACATGATGGCCGGCGTCACGGCCGCGCCAAGGTGCACGTGCAGCTCGGTGAGCGGGGTGCGTGGGTCCAGCTTGGGTCGCGGCATGGTCCTCGGCGGCGCGAGCGTCCGCGGAGTGTAGCAGCGCCCCGATGCTAGAATCGCCGCCCATGGAGGCCATCCGCGACTTCATCGAGTGGATCTCCACCGACACCATCAACGCGACCGCCACGCTGGCCCCCTACGGGCTGCTGGGGCTCGCCGGCCTGTACGTCCTCTGGCTCCTCATCGGGTACCTGCGCGTCTCGCAGCTCTCCATTCGCGAGGAGTCGATGGCTCGCGAGACCCTGGCCCTGCCGCGCGCCGACGACGGGCGGGTCGAGGCGCCTCGGGGCGTGCCGTACTGCCCGGTGGACGGCCTGCAGTACCCCGCCGGCGCACGGTTCTGCACGCGGTGCGAGGCCGACCTGGTGGTCGCCTGCGCCAACTGCGGGACCTCCATCCAAGCCGCCGACGAGTCGTGCTACCACTGCGGCACGCGCGCCACCATGGCGCTCCCCGCCCTTCACTGACCGGACACGCCCCGGGCAGCCGGTAGCTCCACGCCGGTGCGGACGCGCGAGATCGAGATCACGACGGGCGGACGCCGCGGCGTATTCGACCTCACCGCGCAGGTGACCGCCTTCCTCGCCGAGACGGCAGGCGGCGGCGACGGGCTGCTGCACGTGTTCGTGCCGCACGCGACGGCCGGCGTGCTGGTCATGGAGCTGGGCAGCGGCTCCGACGACGACCTGGTGGATGCCCTCGACCGGCTGCTGCCGCGCGACGCGCGCTGGCGTCATGCGCACGGCAGCCGGGGACACGGCGCGGACCACGTCCTGCCGCTGCTCGCGCCACCGGGGCTCAGCGTGCCGGTCCTGGGCGGGCGGCCGGCGCTGGGCACGTGGCAGGCGATCGCGCTGCTGGACCCGAACGCCGACAACCCGCGCCGGCGCGTACGGCTCAGCTTCCTCCCCGGCTGACCAGTGCGGCGACCTGCTGCGCGGCGCGCTCCGGGTCCGATGCCGGCTCGTCGCAGGCGTAGCCGCGGCACACGTAGGCCGTGGCCCGGCCGTCGCGCGCCAGCTTCCCGTCGAAGAGCGGCAGCTTCGCCAGCCAGGCGTCCGCTGCGCTGTGCCCCGGATCGGCCATGGGGGCCAGCACCAGGTCGGGGGCGTAGGGCCGTGCCACAGCGCGGCGGAGCTCCCCCGCGAGCGGATCGTCGGTTGCACCCGCGACCACGGCGTCCAGCGGCTCCCCGAGCGAGCGATCCACCGCCGACAGCATCCGGCCGAACGCCGACGGCTGCCGGTCCAGCGCCGGCGCCACCGCCCCGATGATGCGGCGCGCGCGGCGGTCGTGCTCCGGATCGCCGCCGACCAGTGCCAGCCGCAGCAGGACGTCCGCCGCGACCGAGTTGGCCGCCGGCGTGGCGTTGTCGACGAGGGATCGCGGACGGGCGAAGGTGGCGTCGTGCTGCGGGCCGGTGTCGAAGAAGGTGCCGCTCGCCTCGTCCCAGAACTCCTCCATCGCGCGCCGCATCAGCTCGTCGGCCAGGCGCAGGTGCTCGGCGGAGCCTGTCGCCCCGTACGCGGCGATCAGGCCATCGGCCACGTTCGCGTAGTCCTCGGCGAAGCCGGGCGTGTGCGCCACTCCGGAGCGAGCGGTGCGCCACAGTCCGCCATCGGGGCGGACCAGGCGTGATCCGATGAAGGCCGCCAGGCGCCCGGTCGCGGCGGCCAGCTGGTCGTCGGCCAGGACCAGCGCCGCCTGCCCCATCGCCCGCAGGGCCATCCCGTTCCAGGCGGCCAGCTGCTTCTCGTCCCGGCCGGGCCGCACGCGCCGGTCGCGCGCCGCCAGGAGCGCGGAACGCGCGCGCTGGCGGAGATCCTCGGCGACTCCATCGCCGGCGCCCGAAGCGGCGACATGGAGGATGTTGCGCCCCTCCCAGTTGCCCTCGGCGGTAACGCCCCAGTAATCGGCCAGTAAGCGACCATCGGCATCATCGATCCCCGCAGACCGGAGCACCGACGTGAACTGGCCCTGATCCCAGGTGTAGTAGCGACCCTCCTCGCCCTCGGAGTCGGCATCCAGCGCCGATGCCAGCCCGCCGTCATCGGTGAGCAGCTCGCGCAGCATGAAGCCGATGGTCGAGCGGGCGACCTGCGCGTAGCGCGGCGTCCCCGTCGCCCGGAACGCCTCGAGGTAGGCGTGGGCCAGCAGCGCGTTGTCGTAGAGCATCTTCTCGAAGTGCGGCACCAGCCAGCGCGCGTCGGTGCTGTAGCGCGAGAATCCGCCGCCGAGCTGGTCGTGCAGCCCGCCGTCCGCCATGCGGTCGAGGGTCACTTTCACCATGCCCAGCAACCGGTCGTCGCCGGTGCGGCGCCAGCGCCGGAGGAGGAACTCCAGAGTCATCGGCGCCGGGAACTTCGGCGCGCCACCGAACCCTCCGTGGCGGGCGTCGAACGTCGAAGCCAGCCTAGCCACCGCCGCGTCAAGCTGCCGCTGCTCCGGCGCCGTCGTGCCAGGGCGCACGTCGAGCTGGTTGCGCAGGTGCTCGGCCAGCTGTCGGCCCTGCGCCACCACCTCCTCGCGTCGCTCGCGGTATGCCTCCGCCACCGCGGCGAGGACCCGGGGGAAGGCCGGCATGCCGTGGCGGTCATCGGGCGGGAAGTAGGTGCCGCCGTAGAACGGCTGCAGGTCGGGCGTCAGGAAGACGCTCATCGGCCAGCCGCCACCGCCGGTCATAGCCTGCACGGCGGCCATGTACACGTCGTCCAGGTCGGGGCGCTCCTCGCGGTCGACCTTGATCGCCACGAAGTCGCGGTTCAGCTGCTCGGCGATGGCCGGGTCCTCGAACGACTCCCGTTCCATGACGTGGCACCAGTGGCAGGCCGAGTATCCGATCGACAGGAAGATGGGCCGGTCCTCGCGTCGCGCTCGCTCCAGCGCCTCGGGCCCCCACGGGTACCAGTCGACCGGGTTGTGGGCGTGCTGCAGCAGGTAGGGGCTCGTCTCGCGCGCCAGCCGATTGACCCGCCGCGAGGGTCCGGCATCGGTCATGCGAGAGAGTCTCGCACGATCCGTATCGCAGAGGAGCCGGACCGATGTCGCAGGAGCGCGAACCCGCCGAGGGTCGTCCGATGCCAGAGCAGCCGCCCGAGGAGTCCACCGGCATCGACGCCGGCTGACCCCGATCTCGCGCGATCGGCTGAGGTTGTCGGGGGCCTTAAGCAGGCCGCTCGGACGCGAA
>JAPSGM010000010.1 GCA_031177555.1 Chloroflexota bacterium | reverse complement strand
GGATCACTCCGAACAGCTCGGGCCGATGCCGGAGACTCCGCCTGCCAGGCGGTGCTGGCGCGCGCGTGGACCGCGGTCGGCGCCATGTGCGCCGGCCTGGTCAACGTCTTCAACCCGGAGGTCATCGTGGTGGGCGGATCCATCGCTGTGCATCGACCCGAGCTGTTCGGAGTGATCCGCGACGAGATCGCGCTGCGCGCCTTCGCGACCCCGGCACGCCGCGTGCGGGTGGTGCTCGCCGAGCACGGGGACGACGTCTCGCTGATCGGCTCGCTCCCGATCGTCAATGAACGCCACGGCGATCCCGCCTACGGGCGCGGACGCCTTCCAACCCCCAAGGCAGGATGAGGAGCCCCGCGTGACGCGCATCGGTATCAACGGATTCGGCCGCATCGGCCGGCAGACGCTCAAGGCCATCCTGGAGCGACATGGCGACCTGGACGTGGTCGCCATCAACGATCTCGCGCCGACGGCCACCAACGCCCACCTGTTCAAGCACGACTCCACCTACGGGCGATTCGAAGGCGAGGTCGACGCCGGGGAGGGCTCGATCACCGTCGACGGCCGCGAAATCCGAGCCTTCAGCGAGAAGGATCCGGCCGCCCTGCCGTGGAAGGACCTGGGCGTGGAGATCGTGGTCGAGTCGACCGGCATCTTCACCGATGCGACCAGGGCGCAGGCGCACCTCGACGCCGGGGCCCGCAAGGTGATCATCAGCGCGCCGGCCAAGAACGAGGACGTCACGCTGGTCCTGGGCGTCAACCAGGACCGCTACGACCCCGAGCAGCACGACATCGTCAGCAATGCCTCGTGCACGACCAACGCGCTGGCGCTGCCGGCCAAGGTCGTCTTCGACTGCTTCGGCATCGAGCGCGGCCTGATGACCACCGTGCACAGCTACACCAACGACCAGAACGTGCTCGACGTGTTCCACAAGGACCTGCGCCGGGCACGGAGTGCCGGGCAGAACATCATCCCCACCACGACCGGCGCCGCGAAGGCGCTGGCCCTGGTCATCCCGGAGCTGAAGGGCAAGTTCGACGGGTTCAGCCTTCGCGTGCCCACGCCGACGGTCAGCATCATCGACTTCGTCGCGGTCACCACGCAGCCGGTGACCAGGGATAGCGTGAACCGGGCGCTGCGCGAGGCGTCCGAAGGACCGATGCAGGGGCTGCTGGGCTACACGGAGGACGAGCTGGTCAGCATGGACTTCAAGGGCGATGAGCGGTCGGGCATCGTCGACGCCGCGTCCACCATGGTGACCGGCGAGAACCTGGTCAAGGTCATCGCCTGGTACGACAACGAGTGGGGCTACAGCTGCCGGGTCGCCGACCTGGCGAAGTACATGGCCGATCGCCTCTAGCCGAAGGAGGCGCTGCGCCGTGAACAAGAAGACGGTTCGGGACATCGACGTCCGCGGAAAGCGGGTCTTCCTGCGCGCGGATCTGAACGTGCCGCTCGACGACGGCAAGATCACCGACGACACGCGCATCCGCGCCAGCCTGCCGACGCTCGTGTACCTGCTCGAGAACGGCGCCGCCGTCATCCTGGCCAGCCACCTCGGCCGGCCCAGGGGCAAGGTCAACGACGCCCTTCGCCTGAAACCGGTCGCCGACCGCCTCGGTCGGCTGCTGGGCCGGCCGGTGCGCATGACCGGCGACGCGCTGGGCCCCGGCGTCATGACCGCGGTCGACAAGCTGCGCCCGGGCGACATGCTGCTGCTCGAGAACCTGCGCTTCCACGCGGAGGAGGAGGCGAACGAGCCGGCCTTCGCCACGGCACTGGCCGACATGGCCGACATCTACGTCAACGACGCCTTCGGCTCGGCGCACCGGGCCCATGCCTCGACCGAGGGCATCGCCCACCACCTGCCCGCGGTGGCCGGGCTGCTGATGGAGCGGGAGGTATCGGCCCTGTCGCGGCTGATGGAGAGGCCCGCGAAGCCGTTCCACACCGTCATCGGCGGGGCCAAGGTCTCCGGCAAGCTGGAGGTCCTCGAGTCGCTCCTGTCCCGCTGCCAGGCCGTCCTGGTGGGCGGCGGCATGGCCAACACGTTCCTGGCGGCGAAGGGCCACGCCCTGGGCAAGAGCCTGGTCGAGACCGACCAGCTCGACAACGCGGTCCGCATCATGACCGAGGCACGCCGCAAGCGCGTGCGCTTCATGTTGCCCACCGATGCCCTGGTCGCCGCCCAGGTGCACCCCCGCGCGCAGCGGCAGGTGGTCCGGGTGGGGGAGGTGCCCAGGGACTGGAGCATCGTGGACATCGGCCCCGAGACGGTCGCGGCCTACACCTCCCACCTGGACAAGGCCAGGACCATCTTCTGGAACGGACCGATGGGCGTGTTCGAGATCGCGCCCTTCGCCGAGGGCACGAACGCGATGGCTCGCTACATCGCCGAGCGCACGCCCAGGGGTGTCATCACCGTGGTGGGCGGTGGCGACTCGGTCGCCGCCGTCGACCAGCTGGGCCTGATCGACCAGATGAGCCACGTCAGCACCGGGGGCGGGGCGTCGCTCGAGTTCGTGGAGGGCAAGATCCTGCCCGGCGTGGCGGCCCTGCTCGACGCCGGCGAGGGCTCCGCGTCATGACGACCCTGATCGAGGATGTCATCGCGCGCGAGGTGCTCGACTCGCGCGGCAACCCCACGGTGGAGGTGGAGGTCTTCCTGGACGGCGGCGCGATGGGAAGCGCCATCGTCCCCTCGGGCGCCTCGACCGGCGCCCACGAGGCCGTGGAACTGCGCGACGGCGACCGCGAGCGCTACGGTGGGAAGGGCGTCCTGGTGGCGGTGCGGCACGTCAACGACACGATCCGGCCCGAGGTCATCGGCAGCGACGCGGTTGACCAGGTGACGCTGGACCGCCTGCTGATCGCGCTCGACGGCACCTCCAACAAGGAGCGCCTGGGGGCCAACGCGCTGCTGGGCGTGTCGCTGGCGGCGGCCCACGCCGCCGCCGACGCCCTCGGGCTGCCGCTGTACCGGTACCTCGGCGGCACCGGCGCACGGACGCTGCCGGTCCCGCTGGTGAACGTCCTCAACGGCGGCAAGCACGCCATCGACAGCACCGACTTCCAGGAATTCATGATCGCCCCGCTCGGCGCGCCGACCTTCCGCGAGGCGCTGCGCTGGGCGGCCGAGACGTTCCATGCGCTGCGTGCCGTGCTCCACGAGCGCGGCTTTGCCACCACCGTGGGCGACGAGGGTGGGTACGCCCCGAGCCTGGACTCGAACGAGGCGGCCATCGGGCTGGTGGTCGAGGCGATCGAGCGCGCCGGCTATGCGCCCGGCAGCCAGATCGCCATCGCGCTCGACCCGGCGACCACCGAGCTCTACGCCGACGGCAGCTACACGCTGGCCCGCGAGGGACGGACCCTGAGCAGCGACGAGATGGTGGACTTCTGGGTCGACTGGTTCGAGCGCTACCCGATCGTCAGCATCGAGGACGGCCTGTCCGAGGACGACTGGGACGGCTGGCGGGCGCTGACCGAGCGGCTCGGCGAGCGGCTGCAGCTGGTCGGCGACGACCTGCTGGTGACCAACACCCAGCGGTTGCAGCGCGCCATCGAGATGCGCGCGGCGAACAGCATCCTGGTCAAGCTCAACCAGATCGGGACGCTGACCGAGACGAGCGAGGCGGTCGAGATGGCGCAGCGCGCGGGCTGGGCGGCCATCATCAGCCATCGCTCCGGCGAGACCGAGGACACGACCATCGCCGACCTGGCCGTGGCGCTCAACACCGGTCAGATCAAGGCGGGGTCGATGAGCCGCTCCGAGCGGATCGCCAAATACAACCGGCTGCTGCGCATCGAGGAGGAGCTGGCGGACGCGGCCGACTTCGCCGGACGCCGCACCTTCACGGGTTCAGCCCTCGGCTGAGTCGTCGCCCTCGTCCGTCTTGGCCCGTCGCCGGGCGGCGGCCGACTCGCGCGTGGCACGGGTCACGGCCACCTTGGCCTTGCCGGCCGCGGTGCGGGGCCGATCGCCCGCACGCGCCGCGGCTGCCTTGGATGCCTTGGCGGCCTGCACCTTCTTGCGCTGGGCGGTCCGGGTGGCGGCCGTCTTCTTCCGCGGGGCGGCCGCCTCCGCTTGCACCCCGTCCAACAGGTGCGCGGCGTTTGCCTTCGCCATCAGGCGGCTCTTGCGCCGCGCTGCGTTGTTGCGGTGGATGATGCCCTTCTCGGCGGCCTTGTCCAGCGCGGCGATGGCGGCGGCCACAGCCTCCGCCCCGTCACCCTCGGCGCGACCGAGGGCGATGCTGCTGGCGCGCTGCACGAGCGTCTTCGCCTCGCTGCGGGCGCGGCGGTTCACGCTGCGCCGGCGCTGCTCCTGGCGGACGCGCTTGAGTGCCTGCGGGGTGCGCGCCCCCTTCCAGGTCCGAGCCTTTCTTGCCACGAAGAATCCTCAGCGGATGCGGGGTAGGTGGGTGAGCATGAAACGAGCGCCGGAACGGCGCATCGGAGGGCGAGTATAGCACTGGCCGGCAGCCCGGCCAACCGTGGGCGTCGGCGCCGGACGTGCCCTCCCGCGCATGGCCCGATGCTCCCACTCGACAATGGCCCGGCGAGCGGCGACAATGCGGCCCACGCCGGCCGGCTGAGCTCGGAGGTGCAACGTGATGATGCGTTGCGGCGTCTCTACGGAGGAATGGTGCGTGCCCTCGCCGCCTGGCTGCCGCAGGATGGCCGCAGTGCCGCTCGCTAGGATCACGCCAGCATGACCACCCTGACCGCCGCCGCCCGACCGTCCGCGCTCCTGCACCCAGGCCGGTCGCGTCGCGGGTTCGTGCTGGGCTTCCTGGGGACGCTGCTGGTGGCCTTCATGCTGCTGGCCTCGGCTTCCATCGCGGTCAGCGTGTTCAGCGCCGGCCGCATCATGCCGGGCGTCCGCGTCGCCGGCGTCTCGGTGGGCGGGCTGGACCGCGCCGCGGCGCAGGCCCGGCTGCAGGCGGAGCTGCCGTCGGCCACCGCGGGTGCGCTGAGCGTGCAGGTGGACGGGGAGACCGTCCAGGTCCCGTTCGCGCAGCTCGGCCGCGCGTACGCCTTGGACGCGATGCTCGACACCGCCTTCGGCGTGGCCCGATCCGGCGACCTCGTCTCGGACGCGGTCTCGCGTCTCCGCGTGCTCGCCGTGCCGTCCACCGTGCCGGCGGTCATCACCGTCGAGGGGGAGCGCGCCGTCGACCAGGCCGTCGCCGATCTTGCCGCCCGCTTCAACGCCAGCGCCCGCGACGCCGCGATCAGCTACGACGCCGATGCCGGCTTCGTGGTGCAGGAAGCCCAGGCCGGCGCCCGGCTGGACACCGATGAGCTGCGAGCCGCGCTGCTGGCCGCGGTGAGCCGCACCGCCGCCGACCCGGCGCCCATCTCCGTCAGCACTGAATCACTGCCGCCCGACCTGGGGACCGCGGAGGCCAGCGCCGCCGCCGACCGCGCCAACCTGATCATCGCCGAGCCGCTCGTGCTGCGCGGCGGAGGGGCGCGGGTTCGCGTCGAGCCGGCGAGGCTGGCGGCGCTCATCGGCTTCGAGACCCTCGACGGCGGCGCGTATGGGCCGGTCGTGGATCGGAGCGGGATCCGCAAGATCGTGCGTCCGCTGGCGGCCGAGGTTGCCCGGGCGCCACGGAACGCCAGCTTCGAGTGGGGCGCCAGCGGCATCGTCGGCGTGGTTCCGTCGGCCGAGGGCCAGGAGCTCGACGTCAGGGCCACCGTGTCGCGCGCGCTCGAGACACTGCGGGACCGCGGCTCGGCGGTCGCGCGGCGCGCCGTGCCGCTCGCCATCGTGGCCAGTTCTCCGGCGCTCTCCACCCGGGCGGCGGAGGCGGCCGTCCCGAAGATGCGCCGCATCTCGACCTGGACCACCTTTTACGTCCCGGGCGAGAGCAACTACTGGGGCGCCAACATCAGCATCCCCGCCGACGACCTGGACGGCTACGTCGTCGCCCCGGGCGAGTGGTTCAGCTTCTGGAACGGCATCGGGCCGGTCACCACCGCACGTGGCTACGGGTACGGCGGCGTCATCATCAACGGGCGCAGCTTCCCCACTGGCGCGCTGGCAGGCGGCATCTGCTCCACCTCGACCACGCTGTTCAACGCCGCCATGCGAGCGGGCCTGGAGATCGGCGAGCGCACGAACCACTCCTACTACATCGAGCGCTACCCGGTTGGCCTGGACGCCACCGTCCTCAAGACCGATACCTCCGTGACCGATATGACCTTCCGCAACGACACGAACCATCCCATCGTCATCCGCTCGTACACCGCATCCGGCTCGGTGCGTTTCGACGTGTGGGGCGTCGCAGACGGCCGGACCGTGAGGCTGTCGGACCCGACGACGTGGGGCCATCGGTCGGCCATCGACACCACCGTGGTCAATCCCAACCTGAGGCCCGGCGCGGCGCGACGCGTCGAGTTCCCGCACGATGGCTTCAATTCCTCGGTCACGCGGCGGGTCTTCGACGCGGACGGAAACCTGCTGCACGAGAACGTCTGGGTCAGCTACTACCGCGTCGTCAACGGCATCACCGAGGTGGGGCCTCGCCGGTAGAGGTGAGTGACGCTCTCCGCCTCGATCCAGGGCTGTGTGACCGAATACCGCAGATTCGCACCGGCCGCGCTCCGATAATCACCGCCACGTGACGACGATCGCCGCCCTGGCCCGGCCCGCTGCCGTGCTCCGTCCCGGATCGCTCGGCCGCGGCCTCCTGCTCGCATTCCTCAGCACGCTGGTGGCCGGCACGGTCCTCGTGGCGGCCGCGTCGATCGCGGTCGGCGTGGCGCATGCCGGGCGGATCATGCCCGGGGTGCGGATCGCCGGGGTGGAGGTCGGCGGGCTGGACCGCGCCGCGGCGGAGGCACGCCTGCATGCCGAGCTGCCGGCCCTCGGCGGCGGCGGCATCACCGTTCGCGTGGATGGTGCGGATGTCTGGCTGTCGAACGACGAGCTGGCACGCGCCTACGACATGGCGGCGCTGCTCGACGCCGCCTTCGGCGTCGCGCGCTCCGGCGACCTCCTGCCCGACGCGATCGAGCGCCTGCGGGTGCTCACCGCGAGCCGGATCACGCCCGTCAGCGCCAGCGCCGTCGATTCCGACGCCGTGGACCGCGCGGTGGCGGCCCTCGTGGACCGATTCTCGGTTGTCCCGCGCAGCGCAGAGATCCGGCGCAGGGCCGGCGACGGGTTCGCGGTCCGGCCGGCGACGGAAGGCGCGCGGCTGGACGCCGACGAGCTGCGGGCGTCGCTGCTGGCCCCGCTGCAGTCAACGTCGTCGGACCACTCCGTCGTCGAGGTCGCCTCGGACGTGGTGAAGCCGGCGCTGTCGACCGCCGCGGCCGAGGAGGCGGCTCGCCAGGCCAACATCATGACCTCGACCGCCCTCGTGCTTCGCGCCGACGACCAGAAGTTCCGGCTCCGCCCCGCGCAGCTGGTCCAGCTGGTCGAGTTCGGCGCCGTGGACGGCGCGTACCACGCCATGATCGACAGGGCGGGCCTGCGCGATCTCGTGAGGCCACTCCGTGGCAAGGTCGCGCGCGAACCGCTGAACGCATGGTTCGCGCGGGACGGCGGCCGGATCGTCGGCGTCATCCCGGGGCGTGATGGCCTGAAGCTGGACGTCCGCCGCAGCGCGGCCGACGTCACCGCGGCGCTCGAGGCCCGCGTGTCGGGCGCTCGAGGGCCGGTCCCGCTCGTCCTCGCCGCCGTCAGGCCGGCGACGCCGACCGACGATGCCGGGGCCGCCGTTCCGCGCCTGGAGCTCCTCGGCACCTGGACGACCTACTACGCGCCGGGCGAGAACAACGCCTGGAACGCGAACATCCACATCCCCGCCTGGGACCTCGATGGGCACGTCGTGGGGCCGGGCGAGTGGTTCAGCTTCTGGAACGACATCGGTCCGGTGACCGTCGAGCGGGGATACGGCTACGGCGGGGTGATCCTCGGCGGCCGCAGCCTCCCGACCGGGGCCCTGGCCGGCGGCATCTGCTCCACGTCAACCACGCTCTTCAACGCCGCCATGCGGGCCGGCCTCGACATTGGCCAGCGCGTGAACCATTCCTACTACATCGAGCGCTACCCGGTCGGCCTGGACGCCACCGTGCTGAAGACCGAGCGGTCCGTGACGGACATGACCTTCCGCAACGACACCGGCGAGCTGGTCGTGATCCGCTCGTACACCGGATATGGCTGGGTCCGCTTCGACCTGTGGGGCGTGCCGGACGGCAGGACCGTCTCGCTCTCGGCGCCGGCCACGTCGAACCATGTCGCGGCCCGCGAGACCGTGGTCGTCAACCCCGACCTGGCCCCGGGAACCGCGGTACGCGTCGAGTATCCGCACGACGGCTTTCACGCGGTCGTGACCCGCACGGTGCGGGACGCGAGCGGCGACGTGATCCACGCCGACGTGTGGCGGAGCTTCTACCGCGCCGTCAACGGCATCACCGAGGTCGGCCCCTAACGATGACCGCACGGAAGCCCGCGCGATCCAGGCCGGCCGCGGGAGGACGGAGACTCACCGGCCGACGATGGTGCGCCCTCGCGCGTGCTCAAGCGTCCCGCGCCGACATCCGGGTCTGAGGCCGTTTCAATGCCGAGAGCCGGACGGAAGCGATCCTGACTGAGGCGTGGCGGGCTGGGCCCGCTGCGCGTTGCGTAGCCGCGCCAGGGCCGAGCCCGTCGCGCCACAACTACCCTCGCTAGACTTCGGCCTCGTGATTCCCCCGGAGCGCATCCGCAACTTCAGCATCGTCGCGCATATCGACCACGGCAAGTCGACGCTGGCCGACCGGCTGCTGGAGGCGACCCACACCATCGACAGGCGGCTGATGACGTCCCAGGTGCTCGACAGCATGGAGCTCGAGCGCGAGAAGGGGATCACCATCAAGGCCCGCGCCGTGCGCCTGCACTACGACGCAACCGACGGGCAGGTTTACGCCCTCAACCTCATCGACACGCCCGGCCACGTCGACTTCACCTACGAGGTCAGCCGCTCCCTGCAGGCCTGCGAGGGGGCCATCCTGGTGGTCGACGCCAGCCAGGGCATCGAGGCCCAGACCCTGGCCAACGTGCACCTGGCCATGGCCCAGGACCTGGTCATCATCCCGGTGATCAACAAGATCGACCTTCCCAGCGCCGATCCGGACCTGGTCATCGCCGAGCTGGAGGACACCCTCGCCATCCCCCGCGAGGAGGTGATCCTGGCCTCCGCCAAGGAGGGGACCGGCGTCAGCGAGATCCTGGAGGCCATCGTCAGCCGCGTGCCGCCGCCGCGCGGCGACGGCGCCGCTCCGCTGCAGGCGCTCGTCTTCGACAGTCACTACGACGCGTACAAGGGGGTGGTGGCCTATGTCAGGGTGGCCAACGGGACGCTCCACGACCACGAGCGCATCCGCTTCATGGCCACCGCGGCGACCAGCGAGATCCTGGAGCTCGGCTGGTTTCGGCCGCAGCCGGTGCCGGCCCGCAGCCTGACCGCCGGCGAGGTGGGCTACGTGGCCTCCGGCCTGAAGAGCATCGCCGACGCGCGGGTGGGCGACACCCTGACCGATGCCGACCGGCCGGCGCCGGAGCCGCTGCCGGGCTACAAGCAGGCCCTGCCGCTGGTGTTCGCCGGCATCTACCCGATGCGCGGCGACGAGTACCCGCTGCTGCGCGACGCGCTGGACAAGCTGCACCTCAACGATGCCAGCTTCGTCTACGAGCCCGAGTCGAGCGTGGCGCTGGGCTTCGGCTTCCGCTGCGGGTTCCTGGGGCTGCTGCACATGGAGATCGTCCAGGAGCGGCTGGAGCGCGAGTTCGACCTGGACCTCATCGCCTCGGCGCCGAGCGTCGAGTACCGGGTCGCCACCCACCACGGGGACGACGAGCTGGTCGTGGACAACCCGGCCCAGATGCCGCCGCCCGGCGAGGTGGAGCAGATCAGCGAGCCATGGGTGGCGGCGCAGGTCATCACGCCCACCGACCACATCGGGGCCATCATGGAGCTGGCCACCGGCCGCCGCGCCGACTTCCAGACCATGGAGTACCTGGACCCTAAGCGCGTCAACCTGCACTTCGAGATGCCGCTCGGCGAGCTGATCATCGACTTCTACGACCAGCTGAAGAGCCGGTCGTCGGGGTACGCCAGCCTGGACTACCAGTACCTGGGCTACCGGCCCGGCGACCTGGTCAAGCTGGACGTGCTGGTGAACGGGGAGCCGGTGGACGCCCTCTCCCTCATCGTGCATCGGTCCAACGCCTACCGCCAGGGCAAGGCGCTGGTCGAGAAGCTCAAGGAGCTGATCCCGCGGCAGATGTTCGAAGTGCCGGTCCAGGCCGCCATCGGCTCGCATATCATCAGCCGCGAGACGATCCGGGCCATGCGCAAGAACGTGCTCGCCAAGTGCTACGGCGGCGACGTCACGCGCAAGCGCAAGCTCCTCGAAAAGCAGAGGGAGGGCAAGCAGCGGATGAAGCGCATCGGCTCGGTCGAGATCCCGCAGGAGGCTTTCCTGGCGGTGCTGCGCGTGAACGAGGCGTCGTAGGTGGACTTCGAGGAATCCCTGCGGCTGTCCATCGCGTTGGGGCTGACCATCTTCCTGGTCCTGCTGCGCTTCGACTCGGACCGCATCATGCGCTCCGACTACTTCCGCTACCGATACCCTTGGCTGGGCCCGCTCTCCTACTACGGCCTGGTCATCGCCTTCGCCATCGGCATCGCCCTCATCCTGCCCGATGGCCGGGCACGCCTCTTCCTGGCACCCGGCGATACCGAGGCGATGCTGCCGATCATGCTGCTGTTCAGCGTGGTCGGCGTCCTCAACGCGATCGCCTTCGCCTTCCGCTGGTTCGGCGGCATCGCGCCGCTGCCAACGCCGTTGCTGGCCTCGCGCCTGCTCGGCGCCGCGGCCAGCGCGGTCGCGGACGAGCTGCAGTTCCGCTCGGTGGTGCTGGGCATGCTGATCTTCGCCGGCATTCCCGGCGGCATCGGTGCCGCGCTGGTCATCCAGGCGCTGCTCTACGGCCTCGCGCAGCGGCGGCTGTGGCGCGAGCGGCAGTGGTACTTCCTCATCGGCGCGGTGCTGCTGGGCTACGGCGCCGGGCTGGCCACGGTGACGGCCGAGTCGGTGGTGCCGGCCATCGTGGGCCACTTCGCGGTGATGGCGGCCCTGTTCGCGTTCGCCGGCGGGAGGATGCGGACGCGGCCCATCTAGGACCGATGGTGGCGGTGCACTCGCTCGCGGTGACGTCCCCAGACAGGCCGGGGGGCTGCTCGTGATCGGCACATCTCGCGGCTAACAATCCGGGGATGACTGCATGAAGGGAATTCTGCCCGCCTGGGCCAGAATGGGGGACGTGGCGGCCGACCCGATCACTCATCACCTGTATGTGCACGTGCCGTTCTGCCGGCTGGTGTGCGCCTACTGCGACTTCGCGACCGTCGGCGGCCGTGCCGCCGATATCCCGCGCTACGTGGAGGCGCTGCGGGCGGAGCTCGCGCGGCGGCCGGCGCCCGAACGCCTGGAGACGATCTATTTCGGCGGCGGCACCCCGTCGCTGGTGCCGGCGGCGGAGATCGCCCGGCTGGTCGAGGCCGCGGTGGACCGCTGGGGAGCGGCGCCGGCGGAGGTCACCCTGGAGGCCAACCCCAGCGCCCGCGAGGCGCCGGACTGGTTTGGCCTGCGCGCGTCGGGCGTGAGCCGCGTGTCGCTGGGCCTGCAGTCGCTGCGCGACCCGGACCTGCGGGCGCTGGCGCGCGGCCACACCGCCGAGGAGGCGCGCCGCGCGTTCGCCGCCGCGCGCGCCGCGGGATTCGACAACGTCAGCATCGACCTCATCTACGGCATCCCGGGGCAGGATGTGGCGGCCTGGCGAGAGGGGCTGCGGGCGGTCGTCGGCCTGGAGCCGGACCACGTCTCGCTGTATGCCCTGCAGCTGGCGCTGGCGCCGGACGAGTGGGCCGCGCCGCCCCGCCCCGGCGCGCTGCGCTGGCGGCGCCGGATGGAGGCCCTGCAGGACGACGGGGTCGCCGCCGCCCAGTACCGCCTCGCCGAGGAGCTGCTCGGCGCCGCGGGGTTCCGCCACTACGAGCTCTCGTCCTGGGCGCGGCCAGGCCGCGAGTCGCGGCACAACTCCGCCTACTGGGCCCGCCGCCCGTACACGGGGATCGGGGCCGGGGCGCATTCGTTCGACGGGGCCGGCCGGCGCTGGTGGAACCACCGCGGCCTCGACGCGTACCTCGACGCCGTCGAATCCGGGGCCTCGGCCCGGGCCGGCGGCGAGGAGCTGGACGAGCCGACGCGAGCCTTCGAGGCCGTGGCGCTCGGCCTGCGCCGGGTGGACGGCCTGCCGCGCGAGCGCTTCAGGACGGAGTTCGGCGTGGACCCGCTCGAGCGCTACGCGGACGCGGTCCGCCGTGGCGCGGCCAACGGCCTGCTGGCGGTGGATGAGGAGGCCCTGCGGCTCACCCCACGCGGCCGGCTGCTCGCCTCGGAGGCGCTGCTCGGATTCCTGCCGGGCGTGCCAGCCGATGCTGTTCCGGCCTGACACCCTGGGGGCCATCGCCGATGGGCGGGTGGACCTCGCCTTCCGCCGCTGGGAGCGGCCCAGGGTTAAGGCCGGCGGACGCCAGCGGACAAGCATCGGCGTCATCGCGTTCGAGGCGGTCGAGCCGGTGCCGGCCGAGGCGCTCGGCGACGGCGACGCCCGCCGCGCGGGCTTCGCGTCGCGGGAAGAGCTGCTGGCCTTCCTGGGCCGCCGGTCGTCCGGCGAGATCTACCGCATCGTCCTGCGGCTGGCCGGGCCCGATCCCCGGGTGGCACTGCGAGAGGCAAGGCCTTCGCCGGCCGAGGCCGATGCGATCCTGCGTCGCCTGGCGCGGCTGGACGCCGCCGGCCACGGACCGTGGACGCGCGACGTTCTGGAGCTCATCGCGGCTCGGCCGGGCGTGCGCGCCGGCGACCTGGCCGCGCGGTTCGGCCGGGCACGGCTGCCGTTCAAGGCCGACGTCCGGAAGCTGAAGGAGCTGGGGCTGACGGAGAGCCTGCCGGTCGGCTACCGACTCTCACCCCGCGGCCGAGCGATCCTGGATCGGTTGGCGGTCACCTCCGCCGGGCCCAGCCCAGCGCAGCCGCGTAGCCCGCCGAGCCGGCGGCGCCGGCCAGCAGGTCGTTGACGGTGTCCCACGTGCCGCGCACGTTGCGCAGCCCGAACCACACGTCGCTGTAGTACTCCTGCGCCTCGAGCAGGATGTGGCCCAGCTGCGCGAGGCCGACGCCGGCGAGGGCGGGCAGCCCCATGAGCTCGGCGGCGACCACGGTCGCGGCGCCGGTGCCGTGCGCGTGCGGGATCGCGTCGAAGTGGCGGTGGCGCTCGTACCAGTCGAAGTGGTTGCCGGCGAGGTCCAGGGCGAAGATGGACAGCCACAGGTTGTCGGTCCAGAGCGGGTAGGATCGCTCGTCCCCGGACCGGCGCCGCGCCGCGTGCGCCAGCGGGACTACCATGCTGAGCGGGATCATCACCATTCCGCGCTTCCCGATCGCCTTGCCGGCGAAGCGAGGATCGTCGGGGCGCGACAGGGCCTCCATCAGCACGCCCACCACCGACACGCGGAGAAGCGCATTCGCCAGCCACCCGACCGCTCTCATCGCGCCATCCTAGCCGCGGGCGCCGTTCGTTGACATCGCCCTGCGGCGGTTGGTACGATGCGGCAACCCACCGTTAGCACTCTCCACCTTAGAGTGCCAGCCATCCAACGGAGGCGTGATGTTCGACCGACCGCAGCTGCACAGCGAGCGCGCCACGTCGTTCCAGCGGGCCATCGCCCTGACGGAGCGGCAGCAGGCGGTCCTGCGTGCGGTGGTGGAGGACTACGTGCGCACGGCCGTCCCGGTCGGCTCCAAGACGCTGGTGCAGCGGCACGGCCTGCGGGTCAGCCCGGCCACGGTGCGCAGCGCCATGGCGGAGCTGGAGGCGCTGGGCCTGCTGAGCCACCCGCACACCAGCGCGGGACGCGTTCCCTCGGATCTCGGCTACCGGGTGTACGTCGAGTCGCTGATGCGCGAGGCGCAGCTGGACCGGGCGGACCAGCTCATGATCCGGCACCAGTTCAGCCAGGTGCAGCTGACCAGCAACGAGTGGCTGCGGCTGGCGGCCAGCATCCTGGCCGGCAGCACCCGGTCCGCGTCGGTCGTCACCCCGGCGCGGTCGCGGCGCGCCCGGTTCGGCCACCTGCAGCTGGTCCAGCTCGCCGATCAGTCGCGCCTGGCGGTCCTGGTGCTGGCCGACGGCAACGTCGTGCAGCGCCGGCTTGAGCGGGCGGCGGTCGACCGGCTGGGGCCGGAGGCGACCATCGGCCAGGAGGAGCTGGACGCGGTGGCCACGACCTTCAACGCGGAGCTGCCCGGCCTGGCCGCCCCGGCGGTGCGGCGCAGGACGGCGAGGCAGGGCGCGCTCCAGGCACTGGTCGGAGAGGCGGTGGCCAGCCTGCTGGAGGAGTCGGACAGCGCGGCGGTCGAGGAGGTGATCACTGACGGCCTGGCCAACGTCCTGGAGCAGCCGGAATTCGCGCAGGGCTCGAAGCTGCGCGGCGTGCTGGAGGTGCTCCAGCGCTCGGACTTCCTCGAGCAGCTCATCCCGGTCCTCGCCCGGCGGCGGGGGGTGCACGTGATCATCGGCCGCGAGAACAGCATCGACGCGATGCACGAGGTGAGCTTCATCTTCGCGCCCTACGGCGAGCCGGACCAGGCACTCGGCATGCTGGGAGTCCTGGGTCCGACGCGCATGCCCTACCCGCGTGCCATCCCGACGGTGCGCTACCTATCCACCCTGATGAACGAGCTGATCACCAGCCACCATGAGACGCATGACTGACCGACCGACCAACGGAGACGCCCGCGAGGCGCCGGAAGCCCTGGCCGATGCGCACGAGCAGCGGCGCGATGGTCGCGGCCGGGGGCCGTCGCGCGGCGAGCTGCTGGCCAGGCTGGAGGAGCTCCAGCACCAGCTCGAGGATGCACGCGCCCAGGGCGACGAGCACCTCCGGGCCTGGCAGCGCGCCGCGGCCGACCTGTCCAACTACCGTCGGCGCACCGAGGAGGAGCGCCAGGCGCTCGCTCGCCTGGCCAACGCGGCGCTGATCGGCCGCCTGCTGGCGGTGCTCGACGACTTCGATCGGGCGCTGGAGCACGTCCCGGCCGACGGCCACGAGGGCTGGGTCGACGGCGTGCGGCTGGTCGAGCGCAAGCTGCGCAGCGTGCTGGAGGCCGAGGGCCTGACCCCCATCGATGCGGTCGGACAGCCGTTCGACCCGAACGTCCACGAGGCGGTCGTCCACGAGGAGACCGCCGACCATCCCGACAACCAGGTGATCGGCGAGCTGCAGCGCGGGTACCGCCTGCACGACCGGGTCCTGCGCCCGGCGCTCGTCCGCGTCGCGAACAACCCGAAGGAGCACTGAGAAGTGGGCAAGATCATCGGCATCGACCTGGGCACGACCAACTCGGTCGTCGCCGTCATGGAGGGCGGCGAGCCGCAGGTGATCACCAACGCGGAAGGCGGGCGGATCACGCCATCGGTCGTCGCGTTCGCAAAGTCCGGGGAGCGGCTGGTGGGCCAGGTGGCCAAGCGCCAGGCGATCACCAACCCGGAGAACACAATCTTCAGCATCAAGCGCTTCATGGGCCGCCGCTGGGACGACCCGGAGGTCCAGCGCAGCAAGGACCTGGTGCCCTACCAGGTCGAGAAGGACTCCAAGTCCGATGGCGTGGTGGTGACCCTGGCGAACGGCAAGACCTTCAGCCCGCCCGAGATCAGCGCCATGATCCTGCAGAAGCTGAAGGGCGACGCGGAGGCCTACCTCGGGGAGAAGGTGACCGAGGCGGTCATCACCGTGCCGGCCTACTTCGACGACACGCAGCGCCAGGCGACCAAGGACGCCGGTCGCATCGCCGGGCTGGACGTCAAGCGGATCGTGAACGAGCCGACCGCATCCGCCCTGGCCTACGGCCTGGACAAGACCAAGGACGAGAAGATCGCGGTCTACGACCTGGGCGGCGGCACCTTCGACATCTCCATTTTGGAGCTGTCCGAGGGCGTCTTCGAGGTGCGCTCCACCAACGGCGACACGCACCTGGGCGGCGACGACTTCGACCAGCGGGTCATCGACTGGCTGATCGACGAGTTCCGCAAGGACCAGGGGATCGACCTGTCGAAGGACCGCATCGCCCTGCAGCGGCTCAAGGAGGCCGCCGAGAAGGCGAAGATCGAGCTGTCGTCCACCACCCAGACCGAGATCAACCTCCCGTTCATCAGCGCCGATGCATCGGGCCCCAAGCACCTGGTCATCAACCTCTCGCGGGCCAAGCTGGAGGACCTGGTCGCCGACCTGGTCAAGCGCACGGACGGGCCGGTCAAGCAGGCGCTGGCCGATGCCAACCTGACCCCCGGCGACGTCGACGAGGTGATCCTGGTCGGCGGCATGACCCGCATGCCGTCGGTCGTGGAGGCGGTCAAGGCGCAGTTCGGCGGCAAGGAGCCGCACAAGGGCGTCAACCCCGACGAGGTGGTCGCGGTGGGCGCCGCCATCCAGGCCGGCGTGCTGGGCGGCGAGGTGAAGGACGTCCTGCTGCTGGACGTCACGCCCCTGTCGCTGGGCATCGAGACGCTGGGCGGCGTGGCCACCAAGATGATCAACCGCAACACGACCATCCCCACCAGCCACACCCAGATCTTCTCCACCGCGAGCGACAACCAGCCGAGCGTGGACATCGTGGTGCTGCAGGGCGAGCGCGAGATGGCCTCGGACAACAAGAAGCTGGCCACGTTCCGGCTGGACGGCATCCCGCCGGCCCCGCGCGGCGTGCCGCAGATCGAGGTGACCTTCGACATCGACGCCAACGGCATCCTCAACGTCGCCGCCCGTGACAAGGCGACGAACAAGGAGCAGAAGGTGACGATCACCGCCAGCTCCATGCTCGCCAAGGAGGACGTGGACCAGATGGTCCGCGACGCCGCCGAGCACGCCGAGGAGGACCGGAAGCGGCGCGCCGAGGTCGAGTCGCGCAACGAGGCCGATGCGCTCACCTTCCAGGCCGAGCGGCTGCTCAAGGACCTGGGCGACAAGGTGACCGACGAGGAGCGCTCCGAGGTCGAGTCACGCATCGCCGCTGTGCGCGAGGCCCTCAACGGGACCGATGCCGGCGCGATCGACTCCACCAAGCAGCAGCTCACCGAGGTGCTGCAGCGGATCGGCAGCCGCGCTTACGAGGCGGCAGGCGCGGGGGAGCCGGGTTCCGGAAATGGGACCGATGGTGCCGGCGGTGAGGGCGCCGCCGGCGAGGGCGAGGGCGCCGGCGAAGAGGAGACGATCGAGGGCGAGTACAAGGAGGTCTGATCCCTCCGGCACGCCGGTGTCGCGGGTCGCGGCGGCCGGATCACCCGGCTCGGGCTGGTCTCAGCCAGGGGGTGGCTGAACCGACCATGGAGCGCCACGCGTGGGCCCCTTCTGTTGGGCTCCGTGGTCGATCGAGCCGCGAGTGGGCTGAATTGACCGGGGACGCGCTCACAAGGCGGGGTCCTTCGTCCGGTCAGCCACGGGCTGGCTGGCCGGCGCCCGGCGCCCGCGCAGGGCGGGCTCAGCCGGCAGGCATGATCCAGGTGCT